>NZ_DVEA01000340.1:0-2873 GCF_015295965.1 Thermoleptolyngbya sp. M55_K2018_002 | reverse complement strand
GCCCTTCATGCAGCACAGCCGCCGCCGCGACCTGCGCGAAACGCTGTATCGTGCCTACATCACCCGCGCTTCGTCTGGCGAACACGACAATCAGCCAATCATCGAGCGCATTTTGACGCTGCGAAAAGAGATGGCGGGCATTCTTGGCTTTGGCAGCTATGCCGAACTCAGCCTTGCTAGCAAAATGGCCCCCGGCGTAGACGCAGTAGAACACCTGCTGGAATCCCTGCGCGGATCGAGCTATGCCGCCGCTCAGCAAGACCTGGCCGCGCTGAAGGAGTTTGCCCGCAGCCACGGCGCACCCGAAGCCGAAGACTTTCAGCCGTGGGATTCGGCCTTTTGGTCGGAGCGGATGCGCGAAGAGAAGTATGCGCTGAATGCAGAGGAACTGCGCCCCTATTTTCCACTAGAGCAAGTGCTAGACGGATTGTTTGGGCTGGCGAAGCGAATTTTTGGGATTGTGATTACGCCTGCCGATGGGGAAGCGCCCGTGTGGCATCCCGACGTGCGCTATTTTCGGGTGAGCGATGAAGACGGTGGGGCGATCGCCTATTTTTATCTCGACCCCTACAGCCGTCCTGCCGAAAAGCGCGGCGGAGCCTGGATGGACTTCGCCATCAACCGCAAGCGCTACGTCGAAGCGGGCGTGTCCAAGGTGCGTCTGCCCGTTGCCTATCTCGTCTGCAACCAGTCGCCACCCGTGGACGGCAAGCCCAGCCTGATGAACTTCTATGAGGTAGAAACGCTGTTCCACGAGTTTGGCCACGGCTTGCAGCACATGCTGACGACGGTGGACTATTCCGGCGCGGCGGGCATTAACAACGTCGAGTGGGACGCAGTGGAACTGCCCAGCCAGTTTATGGAGAACTGGTGCTACGACCGGGCAACCCTGTTTAGCCTAGCGAAGCACTATCAAACGGGCGAACCACTGCCCGAAATGTTCTATCAGCGCTTGCTGGCGGCCCGCAACTTTATGAGCGGCAGCGCCATGCTACGGCAGATACACTTCAGCCTGCTGGATATCGAACTGCATCACCGCTATGTGCCCGGTGGAGCCGAAACTCCCAAGGATGTGCGCGATCGCCTCGCCAAAACCACGACCGTCCTGCCGCCTCTGCCCGAAGATGCCTTCCTCTGCTCCTTTGGGCACATCTTTGGCGGCGGCTACGCGGCAGGCTACTACAGCTACAAGTGGGCAGAAGTCCTCAGTGCCGATGCCTTCTCCGCCTTTGAAGAAGCCGGTCTGGATAACGAAGCCGCCGTCGCCGAAACGGGCCGCCGCTTCCGCAACACTGTCCTTTCCCTCGGCGGCAGCAAGCACCCGATGGAAGTCTTCAAAGCCTTCCGCGGCCGCGAACCAGATACAGAACCACTGCTGCGACACAATGGTCTGGCGGCGTAGAACCTTGGCGTGTGGGGCACGGGTGTCGGGACGGGGGGATCAGGCGATGAACGGATCAGGAATTTCCCGCTTTGTCGCCCGGTCGCCCCAGTCCCGTGTCACCCTTGCTGGATCTGCTGCTCTAGCGATCGCATCAGGTTGAAAAACTCCTGGGCTTGAATCGTGCCGCGATCGCGCAGTTCGACTAGGCAGCCCTCAAACGCCCGACGCATCGACTCTGTGGCAATCCACAGCCGCGCACAGCTAATGGCCTGGACGGGTGTGGTGTAGCCTTGGTTTGAGGTAATCGTCATGCCCGTTGGCAGGGTTGCCCGCCAATGCCAGCGATCGCCCTCCATGACTGTTCCGATTGCAATGTCGAAGTAGTTCCAATCCATCTGTTGGGGGAAGTGCAGGTGTGGGTAATTCAGGCTTTCGTTCCAGCAGCAAAGTCCGGGGTTCAGTTAAAGGCGAGTTTAATATTTCTTTAATATTCTATTCGAGTCAACGTCAATCAGCCAGGTTTTCATCTAGCGTTCCCAAAAGCGTTTGATCGGAAACTGGTTTGCAAAATTGGCTGGGCAACCCGGATACGAAAGACTGGCGAGGTAAATTGGCGCAGAAAACTGGCGAGAAAATTGGCACAACAAACTGGCACACTAGCCCCACAGAGGGCGATCGCCCCCCGCTACCCTTGAAACAGGAAGTTTGCTGTACGGTTCTCTAAAACTCTAAAAAATCTAAGCCAATCAAGCGCTAGCCTCCCACTATGACCCGCCTTCACGAAATATCCTCTCCATCGGGCGATCGCCATCCGGTCATTTTGGTTCACGGGATCGACGACACCGCCGCCGTGTTTCGCAGGATGGCTCCCTATCTCACCTCGCAGGGCTGGCAGGTTCACCACCCCAACCTGACACCCAGCAACGGCGACGTAGGGCTGGATGTGCTGGCAGCACAGCTTGCCGACTATGCCCAGCAGGTGATCCCGCCGGGGCAGCCCTTCGATCTGGTCGGCTTTAGCATGGGCGGCATCATCAGCCGCTATTTCGTGCAGCGCCTCGGCGGGCTAGAGCGCGTGCGCCGCTTTGTCACCATCTCCTCGCCCCACTGCGGCACCTGGACGGCCTACCTGCGCCCCAACATCGGAGCCAGCCAGATGTCCATCAAAAGTCCTTTTCTATACGACCTCAACCGCGATGTGGACTGCCTAGAACAGCTAAACTTCACCTCAATCTGGACACCGCTAGATTTGATGATTTTACCCGCCCGCAGTTCTTGTCTGGGCGTGGGGCGCGAAGTGGTGCTGAATGTGCCCGCCCACGCCTGGATGCTCAGTGATCCCCGCAGCTTAAGGGCGATCGCCCAGGCCCTATCAGAGCCGCTGCGTTCTGCCGCCAGCAGTGTGGACCCGAACTGGTCCCTCTAAATCCCCCTTAGTAAGGGGGACCTCCGGAACGGCCCGGTTCCCCCCTTCCTAAGGGGGGCTAGG
>NZ_DVEA01000287.1:0-16281 GCF_015295965.1 Thermoleptolyngbya sp. M55_K2018_002 | reverse complement strand
TTCTGAGGCAGATTTGCAAGCGCTGGGTCGGGCGACCCCCTCAGATGCCGACGTAGCTAGGGTGCTGCAAATCCTGCAACAAGCAGAGCCACGGGTCATCGGGCTGGGGCTGTGGCGCGATTTGCCCCAGGAACCGGGCCGGGCGGCGCTGCTGGAAGAACTGCGATCGCCCAAGGTCATCACCTTCATGCAGTTGGGCAGCGTCACCACGCCCCAAATTCCGCCGCCGCCTGGGGTGCTGCCCGTGCAGGTGGGCTTTAGCGATTTGCTGGTGGATGCCGATCGGGTCGTGCGGCGGGGGCTGATTTTTGGCGGCGAGTTTCATTCCTTTGCGGTGCGGCTGGCGCAAAAGTATCTAGCGAGTGAAAACGTAGGACTCCGCACCAGTTCCACCAATCCTGGCATCACTGAACTAGGCGACATTCCGCTGCCCCCGCTCGAATCGACTGCGGGCGGCTATCAGCGGCTCGATGCAGGCGGTTATCAGCTTTTGCTGCGCTATCGATCGCCCGACGCGCCTGCGCCCGTGGTGGCATTTGCCGATGTGCTGAACGGGCGCGTGGCGGCGGATCAGATGCGCGATCGCATTGTGCTAATTGGCACCACTGCCCCCAGCGGCAAAGACCTGTACTACACGCCCTTCAGCGCCGGCCAGCAGACCGAACACCAGATGCCCGGCGTGGTCATTCATGCCCAAATCACCAGCCAGTTGTTGAGCCTGGTGCAAGACGGGCGGCGGCTGATGGGCTATTGGCCCGATTGGGCAGAGGGGCTGTGGATCGTCGGCTGGGTCGCAGTGGGCAGCGGGCTGGGCTGGTTTTTGCGACATCCGGCCAGGCTGGGCGCGGGCGGCGTGGCGGCAATCGGCATTCTCATCGGCAGCAGCATTTGGCTATTTGGGCAGCAGGTGTGGATTCCGGTGGCCACGCCAGCGATCGCCCTCACGCTGGCCACGGTAGGATCTGCGGCCCACCGCATTTATCGGGAGTCGAAGCTGGACACCGACCTCACCCGCATGGTGTGGGACAAAACGCTGATCACGGATCTCGGCCGTCGGGGGCACTCGCCATGACCCCTGCTCCTTCTTCCAAAGACAAGGACATCGCCAACCCGCTGCCTGGAATCCGGCTCAACCGTCAGCAGCGCAAAGCATTGCGCGAACTGGAGAAGTTTACCCGCAGCAGCGAAAAGCTCTATCTGCTAACGGGCTACGCGGGCACAGGCAAGACCACGCTGCTGCAAGCCCTGATCCGCCGCCTGCGCGACAAGGGCGATTGCCGCCGCATCGTCCTCACTGCCTTTAGCAACAAAGCGACCAAGGTGCTAGAGCGCATGGCCGACGAGTGGCGGCTAGAGATCGACTGCATGACCTGCTGCAAGCTGCTGGGGCTGCGGCCGGAAATTGACTCGGTTTCAGGCACGCAGGTCTTTAAGCCCGACCGCGACAGCGAAAACCACTTCGACCGCTATCATCTCGTTGTGGTAGACGAAGCCTCGATGATCAACGCGGAAATGTGGGGACTGCTCACCAACGCCGTCAATAGCCTCCTCAGCCAAACGCAGATTCTATTCGTCGGCGACATTGCCCAACTGCCGCCCATCGGCGAGCCAGAATCGCTGGTGTTCAGCCAGATTCACCACCGTTCCGACCTGACCGAAGTGGTGCGCTATGGCGGGGCGATCGTCCTCCTGGCCGAATCCATCCGCAACAACCTCACCCGCCCCGACCTTCCCAACTTTGAGACGGATGCCAATGGCGATCGCACCGAAGGCGTAATCGTCACCCGCCGCATGGACTGGGAACGCCTGCTGATCCGCGCCTTTCAGAGCGAGTCCTATCAAGCAGACCCCGATTACGTCCGCGCCCTCGCCTACACCAACCAGCGCGTCCGGGAGCTAAACCACAAGATCCGCCGCGCCATCCACGGCGACAAAACGCCGCGCTTTGTAGAGGGCGATCGCCTCGTCGCCAACACGCCCTACATCGTTGGCGATGCCGTGATTCTGCAAACCTCCAGCGAGTGCGAAGTCCTGTCCGTCGAAACCACCACCGAGGGCGACTGGCATATCTGGCGGCTCCACGTCCTCACCGACGATGGCAAAAACCGCAGCCTCAGCGTCCTCCATGAACTCAGCCAGGGACAATACGCCCGCCTGCTGGATGCCTATGCCAAAGACAAGCGCTGGAGCGAGTTCTGGCAGCTCAAAAGCGCCTTCGCCGATGTCCACTACGCCTACTGCCTGACGATTCACAAGTCCCAGGGGTCAACCTTCCAAAACGTGTTTGTAGATGTGCCCAACGCCCTGATCAACCGCAACATCCGCGAACGCAACCAGCTCCTCTACGTCGCCGTCACCCGCGCCGCCCAGCGCCTCTTCCTATTTCAATAACTGCCGTGTCATAAGGACTAAATCCATAAAGTGCTGGCTGATACACTACTCCTATCCAGAACAAAGCAAGTTAATCTAGATTATGGGTTTTACTCGGCATTAAGGGGGTTGGCTTTGATGAAAACGCTGGAGGAGATTCAACAGCGGCTTATACAAAACAAACCATTCTTAGAAGATCATTACAAGGTTCGAGAGTTAGGCATTTTTGGTTCCTACATTAGGCAAGAACAGACCGAAACCAGCGATGTGGATGTGCTAGTTGAGTTTTCTGAAACACCGAGCTTGCTGAAATTTATCAATCTAGAAAACTATCTCAGCGACACTCTAGGGGTTAAGGTCGATCTGGTGCATAAGGCTGGTTTAAAGCCCCGTATTGGCAAGCGAATTTTGGCAGAGGTTGTCTACGTTTGAGCCAGCGAGATGTTGCGAACTATTTGCAGGACATACTGGATTCTGTTAATGCGATTGAACAGTTCACGAATGGTCTTGAATTTGAAACTTTCTCGCAGAATCTAGAAAAAATCTTTGCAGTTTCCAGGGCGATTGAGATTATTGGCAAAGCGGTGAAGCGCATCCCTGATTCAGTTAGAAATCAATATCCGAATGTTCCCTGGAGGGACATTGCCGGAATGCGAGATAAGCTGATTCATGATTATTTCAATACAGATGTAGCGATTATTTGGAAGGCGGTTCAGGAGGACGTTCCTCAGCTAAAAATTATGGTTTCTGGCATTTTAGAAACTTTAGAAAAGTAATAACCAAGAGAAAATATCACATTATCTAGTCGGCTAAAAATAGACTGTCGGATTTCTCTCATCCCCGCCGACTGTACAGCCGCCTAAAATAGTAGTACATATCGCAGTACACACAGCTTAGTCTCGACGCTCTTGGTCTCGACGCTCAGCGTCTGAACTCCCCCCGGATCATATGGAATAGCTGGAAAGCTGACCGTGTATCAGATTAATGCATCAGATTGGCAATCCAAAATCGTCAATCTAAAATCCAAAATCAACCCGCCCCATCTCTATCCCCCCTGTCCTGCGTGCCCTCATTGCCTCCTCTCACGCCTCTCCTCAAAGACCCCGAACGCCTAGAAGCGCGGCTCAAGGAAATTCCCCAAGAGCCAGGGGTCTACTTTATGCGCGATGCTGCCGACAACATCGTTTACATCGGCAAATCCAAGAGCTTGCGGAGCCGCGTGCGGTCCTACTTTCGGGAAGACCCGTACCGGGAATATCGGATCGCCTGCATGACCAAGCAGGTAGCAGAAATCGAGTTCATCGTTACGGATACCGAAGCTGAAGCGCTGGCGCTGGAAGCCAATCTGATTAAGCAGCACCAGCCCCATTTCAACGTGCTGCTGAAGGACGACAAGAAGTATCCGTTTCTCTGCATCACCTGGAGCGAGGAGTATCCGCGCATCTTCATCACCCGCAAGCGCAAGCTCAACAGCAAGGATCGCTACTACGGCCCCTATGTCGATGTGGGGCTGCTGCGACGGACGCTGAACTTGGTCAAGCGCGTGTTTCCTCTGCGCCAGCGGCCGCAGCCGCTCTTCAAAGATCGCCCCTGCCTGAACTACGACATTGGGCGCTGTCCGGGTGTATGTCAGCGGCTGATTAGCCCGGAGGACTATCGCAAGACGCTGCAAAAGGTAGCGATGATCTTCCAAGGACGCACCCAGGAGCTAGAAGCCATTCTGACGACGGCCATGGAAAAGGCGGCCGAAGATCTGAACTTTGAGTATGCGGCACGGCTGCGGGATCAGATTCGCGGGATTCAGTCGCTGGGGGCAGACCAGAAGGTGCAATCGCCAGACGATACCGTGTCACGAGATGCGATCGCCCTGGCGGCCGACGAACACCACGCCTGTATCCAGCTTTTTCAGATTCGAGCGGGGCGGCTGGTGGGGCGGCTGGGCTTTGTGGCGGATGCTCAGTCGGGCACGCCGGGAGCCATCTTGCAGCGAGTGCTGGAGGAGCATTATCAAACCGTAGAGGCGATCGAGATTCCGTCGGAAATCCTGGTGCAGCACGAGTTGCCTGATGGCGACATTCTGGCCGAATTTCTCACCCAGCGGCGCGGCCGCAAGGTACACATCTTTTTGCCACAGCGCCAGACCAAAGCCGACCTGATCGACATGGTAGAGCGCAACGCAGGTTACGAACTGGCTCGCACCCAGCGCTTTGCCGATCGCAACAACCAGGCCATGCTCGACCTGGCAGAAATCCTCGACCTGCCCGACCTGCCCCACCGCATTGAGGGCTACGACATTTCCCATATTCAGGGGTCGGATGCCGTCGCGTCCCAGGTCGTATTTATCGACGGAATGCCCGCCAAGCAGCACTATCGCCGCTACAAAATCAAAAATCCCACCGTGAAGTCGGGGCATTCTGATGACTTTGCCAGCATGGCGGAGGTGATTCAGCGTCGCTTTCGCCGCTATGCCCAAGACCCAAACCTCCAGCGAGTGGGCAATCCTGATTTTCCTGACCTGGTGATGATCGACGGCGGCAAGGGGCAGCTTTCGGCGGTGGTGGCCGTGCTGCGGGAGATGAATCTGCTAGAAGACGTGAAGGTGGTTAGCCTGGCCAAGCAGCGCGAAGAGATTTTTCTGCCGGGGGAGTCCTTGCCGCTGACAACGGAGGCCGAGCAGCCGGGGGTGCAGCTTTTGCGGCGACTGCGCGACGAGGCGCACCGCTTTGCCGTCAGCTTCCATCGACAGCAGCGGAGCGATCGCATGAGGCGCTCTCGCCTGGAGGATATTCCGGGTCTGGGGCATCACCGTCAAAAGCAGCTTCTGGCCCACTTCCGCTCGATCGACTATCTGCGCGAAGCCACTCCCCAGCAAATTGCTGAAGTCCCCGGCATTGGCCCCAAAATGGCGCAGCAGATTTACGACTACTTTCATCCGCAGCAGGATCGGGAAGATGAACTGCAAGCGGAATCAGCATCATCCTAATGGCTAACTAATGGCTAATCATCCACGGGCGACCCCCGGCGTGATTTTTGACCCTTGGGGGCGATCGCTCTTCTGTGCGCTGAACCAGTTTGGGTTCCTTCGCTTCCTGCTTGAGGCGGAGCGAGCCTGATAGGATGGCTGGCGGCGAGAAAATGCGCTGGGCTGGCTGCTGACAGGTGGGACATTCAGCCGGGAGATTGCGCTCATCGAGCGATCGCCACTGATCAAAAACGCCACACTCCGGACAGCGAAATTCGTACAACGGCATAGTTGTTCTGCGTCCTGCAATTTTGGTTCATACTTTTAGTTCTTACCCTTAGCTCCTTCTCTGCGATACCCAAAATCTCTGCGATACCTAAAATGCGATACCTAAAAAAGGTAGCGGGGCGAGGCAGTAGGGCAAAAAGGGCGATCGCTAAACAGGTAAGATATTTTGATCAAAAATTTCTGTCGGAATCGCCAGCGTCGCGCAGGCATTTGGAATGTCTACAATGCCACTCACCCGCCCTTCCACCGGGGCGCAACTGAGCAATAGATAAGCCTGTTCGCCCGTATAGCCAAATTTCTTCAAATACTCAATCGCATTCAAACAGGCCCGCCGATACGCAATGTGGACATCCATGTAATATTGCTTGCCCGTGAATTCATCGACCGAAATTCCCTCAAAAACCAGGTATTCCGAATATCTGGGTTCAACAGGGCCCGGCTTAAAGATAGGATTCACCATGCCATATTTCTCCATGCCGCCCTTGATAATGTCCACATGCAGATCGATATAGCCCGACATTTCGATCGCGCCGCAGAACGAAATTTCTCCATCCCCTTGGGAGAAGTGAATGTCTCCCATCGAAAGCTTTGCGCCTTCGACGTAAACCGGAAAGTAAATGCGCGTGCCCTTCGAGAGGTTCTTAATGTCGCAGTTGCCTCCATGTTCTCGCGGTGGCACGGTTCGCGCCGCTTCGGCCGCAACTCGCCCATACTCAGAAGCCGGAAGCGTACCCAGAATGGCGTTCGTCGGGTTCGGCAAGGCCGCCAAGACGGGTGCATCGCCCGAAAGCCCCGCTCCGTAGGTTCGCAAATCGGGCGCAGTCTGCACGAGTTCTGCTTCGCGCTGGTTCCAGGTTGCGAGCAATTCATGGGATGGAGCGCAGCCGATTAGTCCAGGGTGAATAATGCCTGCAAACCGCACTCCTGGAATATGCCTTGAAGTGGTGTAAATGCCTTGAAAATCCCAAATTGCCTTCGCAGAATCCGGGAAATGATCGGTTAAAAAACCGCCTCCATTTTTCTTATCAAAAATCCCCGTAAAGCCCCATTCATCCCCCTGCAATGCCCCAATATCGAGCAGATCCACCACCAGAATATCTCCCGGCTGGGCCCCATTGACCCAGATGGGCCCGCTGAGGACATGCACCACGGTCAAATCCACATCGCGGATATCGTCAGGACTGTCGTTGTTCTTGATTTGCCCATCGGTCCAGTCCTTACATTCAATCCGAAAGATGTCCCCCGGATTGACAGAGACGACGGCGGGAATTTCTGGATGCCAGCGATTGTGCCCAGGCAATTCCTGCTCGTTCATGGGTTTGGTCAAGTCTACTTTGAATAGCGTTTTTGGCATGAGATACTCCCCTGTGGTTTGGGATCAATAAATCATTTCTTGCTAGAGATATTTTGTTTCTATACTTTTTCTATAGAAGAAATCGACGGAATGGCATACAGCAGGGGTGCAGAAAACAGCCTACGCCGCCCTTTCAGGATTGATTTCTTGTAAGTTCCAACGATATTTGAGACCCAATTAAAAAGCTGTTTAGCAAGTTCGTATCGTATGCTCAGGCACTCATGTAAACTGTCAAATTGACTACTGAAAGACGTGGCTACCCTGCTGCCAAAAGGCAAATTTAGGGCGATCGCCCTACCCAAAAAGTTTCATTATTTGCAATCTTTTTATAACTTCATTTAACGCAACACAAAAACAAAAAACAAAACCATCTCCCCAGGAATCCTGAAGCGCTTTAATCCTTCCGCTTCAATCATCTGGAAAGATGGTTTCTGTCGTGTAATTCCCTTCTCGCAAGCCCCTTCTAGGCAGGGCTTAAGAAAACTATCGAGAGCCGAATTCAAACTCCGGCTTGCCCAACTTGCCTAATGAGAACAAGCTAAGGACAAGCAATCTATCGCAGCATTTCGTCCGGCTTCAGCGGCGCAGTTGTTTTACGCCAGGAGGTCGATTCTTGAGTCGCGTTAGCCTGACTGGTTCGCGATGCGGCTGTGCGCTTGCTGCGACGAACTCCATCTGCGAGTCGAGAGGTTTGGGGCGGGGTGGTTTGTCCTGTGGGCAGGGCGATCGCCATCATCCGACTCGCTTGCAGATACAGTTCCCCATCGGGCGTAAAGCGTGCCAGAGCAGCCTGGAGCGACGTATCTAGCTTTTCTACTTCTGCCTTAAAGTTTTCAGGTTGATTGACCGGATCAAAGGTTGCCAAAAACGTCACATTGGCATCCGGATTGAAAATCACATTCGCATCTTGCTGGCTCAATTGCCAGGCTTCCTGAAACTTTCCATCTGGCGCAATCTGCCACAGGTTTAGCTCCGCCTGCCAGTTTCCTTGTCCGACTTCAGCAATCTGACGATCCAGAATGGCGTAGGGAATATCGGTTTCGCTATTGGTTTCAGGGTTTGCGCCTTCGACCAAATATCGAACCGCAGAAACCGTGATTTTGGTCTTGCTGGGTAGGGAGGTCGTGCCCGAAACCGTATACGTACCACCGCCTTTGTCCTGGATTTCGCGAATAGATAAGTTAAGTGGGGTGCTGGAGTTGGTCAGACCACGCAAGTTCGCAGGGGCAGACGAGCAGCTTAGAGAACCAACTGCCATAACCGAAATCAGCCCTAGGAGAACCAGTCTTTTGAGGATCAAATTCGTCGTTTGACAAGTTGTGTCGGACAGGGTTCGGGACATAGTGCTGAAGGCTATTTTTCGAGCTTGGTTTTGCGCTTGAATGAGGGCGATTTGGCTAGCTTGGCGTAGGAACGACAACATGAGAACCGATAAGGGGGGTGAGAATGTTTAGGAATAGACAATTTTCAGGATCTGAACCGGATTCGTCAATGGGGACAATGTACAGTGGACGGGATGGGTTAATCGATGAACCAGATTTTGATTGACGATCGGTACAAGTCGAGTCTAAACATGAGTTGGGCGATCGCACGAAATCAACAAAGTTTGAACGTAAATCCGCCTCAAACTTCATCTAACCTACATAAGGTTGCCCCCAACCCTTAAAACCTTCATCATGATGCGGAAGTGATTCATGGCTTGGATATTAACCAGTTTGCTCAAGAGTATCTCGCTCAATAGCCGATCCACCTCCAGTTCTGCGCTGGTCTGGCTAGGATTGGGACTCGTGCTTGCCAACACTGCCACAGGATCTGCCTCTGCTGATGTGCCGGCTCAGCCCCCCTCCGATTCCAATTTCCTGTCACAGAGCGCGACTCCAGAGATTCCGACAAACTCAGCCAGCGGGGGGGTTGCCCATGAACCAGTAGCGGTGAGCAAAAATTTATCTGAGGCTCTGCGTCCGGCGATCGCCCAACATCATCCACCTGCCGCGCCAATTGCTTCCGACCCGACTACTTCCGACCCGACTACTTCCGACCCGACCACTTCCGACTCGGCTGTTTCCGACCCAACTGCTTCCGACATAAATCGTGCAAATCCTGAAATGACCCGTGCGATCGCAGCGGCCGAATCCGCAGTGGCACATGCAGCAGGGGTCTCAATCAACCCAAACGGTTTTATCAGGATCGGGGCGGCTGTCGAACCTGCCCCCCCAGCATCAGCCTCAACCATCTCTCCGGCTACCCCTTCAACCCTATCTTCAGGACTTCCAGGGGCGATCGCGGGTTCCTCTGCTCCCTTCACGTTTTACCCCATCACCCCGGGCGCTCCAGTCGGCGGTACGGCAGCAATCCCTCCAATGCCCGTCCAGATGACTGGGCAAATGCCTGGACTGCTTCCCGGAACCCCAAGCTCTCCCCTCCCAACCGCCTACGGCACACCACAGTCTGGAATAGCTGGTGCATTGCCCCAGGGCCCCAGCTCCTCAGCTCCCTTCGTGTTCTACATGCCAGCTCAGCCAGGTTATCCAGTCCAGCCTGTGCCCAGCGCTGGTAACGGCTTTAGTAATGGGCTGGGCAACAATGGACAGGGCAACATTGCAGGCGGCCCAGCCACTTATCCAGCCACCGTCATCGGCTATCTGCCCAACGGCACGCCTGTCCCCGTCGTCGTGCAGATGCCCGTAGCAGGCTATGGCTACCCCAGTGGATCGGCCATCGGCTATGCCAATCCCTACGCACCTGTCTCAGCTCCCGGACAAGCCTTTCCCGGACAAGCCTTGAATCCGAATGCAAGCTTTGTCTTTCAACCGCCAATGCCCCAGGGCGTGGCTCTATCGATACCCGGTGGAATGCCGGGATATGGCTACGGCGGTCAGCCACAGGCCAGCCCGATGGGCCTCACACCCGGTGGGGTTCCCAGCATTCCTGGCTACGGCATGGCTTTGGGCTTTGCCGCACCCTACAGCGCTCCAGGCAGCCTTGCTACAGGGCAGCCAAACTATGGCCCAAACTATGGCTATATAGGACAGCCCAGCATGGGACAGTCCAGCATGGGACAGCCCAGCTATGGCTATGGCGGATATGGCTATGGCCATGCAACCCAAAGTGGCATGAGCGCCAGCGCTCCGACCCTACCGATGGGCATGTCTGGGAGTGCGATGCAGTACCAAACTCCGGGGTGGCCGATGCCGACCTGGCAGGGGCCCGCCGCAGTCCCCACAGTTCCACCACTGGAGTTTGCGCCGCTGAGCGTCCCTGCTGCGCCTTCTAGAACCGGCAACCCCTCTACGCCCCTGCCGCCGCCGCCTTACCAAAGCCAGACCGTTCCTGCTGGGGGTGCAGCGCCAGTGGGCCCTGTGCTAGCACAGGCTCTACCACCGACCTTCGTGCCAAACACCCAGCCTATCCAGGCTGCGCCGCTGCCGCCGCAAAATCCAGGCTTTGGCTTTCAGCAGCCGGGATTTCAGCAGCCAGGGATTCAAACGATTCCCGTTGCGCCACCGGGCACGGCAAATCAGCTTGCGCCCGTCCCCAGTGCGCCGGTGTTGGGTCAGCCCTTTCCCGCGACCACGGGGCAGGAGACTTTGCCAGGACGACGCGAAGCCCTGACTCAACCCGTCTTGCAATTTCAAGCAGGGGCAATTTACCAAGGCGACGAATTTTCGGCACGAGGACGGCTGAGCGGCATCTATCCGTTCTCTCCCAATTTCCTGGTGGGAGGGTCGCTGGATTTGGCAACAGGTGAGGCGTTTACGGACGATGACGGTCTGAACCTAAATGAGCTTTACATTGCGGCATCTCTGCCTGATATCCCCAGTTTGCGTCTGGTGGCGGGGCAAATGGATTTGACCTCCTATTTTGACCGCAACAGCTTTGCCAAAGATTCGCTGACGCACTTTTTCAATCCCGTGTTTCAGACCAACCCAGCGCTGGCGGCGGCGGCAATTGGGTCCCGCCCCGGCATTCTGCTGAACTGGAGCATTACCGATAACCTGGAAGCAAAGGTTGCGACCTTCTCTTCAGATCGGAGTATTGATGACTTTGCGCTGAATGCGTTTGCGGGCGAAATCGGGTTCCGAGTCGGCAACCTGATCCTGCGAGGGACGTATACTTCGTCGATCGATGGCGGCAAAAATGACGGCTTCCGCGAGTCGGGTATCGCCCCACGGGGAGACGGGACGTTTGGGATTGATTCGGATGACCAGGAAAGCGCTTATGGCGTGAATGCTGAACTGTTCATTCCTGAACTCAATCTGGGTTTGTTTGGGCGCTATGGTCAGTATTACAACCGGGATCTGGACGAGTCGGGCGATACCTATAGCTTTGGGTTCAACTTGTTTGACCTGTTCCGGGATGGCGATCGCCTCGGTTTGGGCTATGGTCAGGCACTTTCCAACGCGGGTCTACGTCAAAGTGCCGGGGCCCGCCGTCCCGATGTGCTAGAGGTCTTCTATGACCTGCCTGTGGCTCGCAATATCCGCATGGGCTTTACGTTCCAGCAGCTCAATGAATTTTCGGAATCCATCGCTGGGGTTCGCCTGAGGGCTGATTTTGATGTCCTGCCGCGCGGCAGTTTCTAAGTCGCCGTCGCCTTGCCCCCCTGTTCAGTCCCCCCTTGCTTAGTTCCCCTTGTTCAGTCCTCCCTGTTTGGTCACGCGGCTGGAGTTGAGTACTCAACGGGCGTGGTTCATCTGCGCCCGCCAGATGGCTAAAGGATGACTCAAGGATGACTCAAGTTAGTAACCCAGAATCATTCCAGCTTGGAACGGTTTTGGACAGCGCGTAATTTTGATGAGATGCCGCCCGTTGAGGCAATCCATAGGGGCGATCGCTTAGAGCGGAAACCCCATTATGAAAACCCCATTTTGAGGCAGATTGGCAGACTGATGAAACAGTTGCAAACACAAATCGGTTGTTTGGCTGGGCTGGCGCTGTTGAGCAGTTCTCTGCTGGGAACGCTGCCGCTAACCGCGCCACCCGCCCTGGCCCAAGCGGTTCCGTCGGAAGTGCGTCGGGGCTATACGCTGCTCAACCAGGGCTTGGTGGATCAGGCGATTCGCGTTTTTCAGCAAGTCCTCCGCTCTGATTCGCAATCGCTGGAGGCGCAGTTGGGTTTGGCGATCGCCCTTCGTCGGGCCGGGCGCGATGCCGATGCGTTCAATGCCTATCGCCGCGTGCTGGAGCTAGACCCCAACAATCGGCTGGCGCTGTTGACGGTGGGCGTGCTGGGCGGATTTCGTCCCGAATGGCAGGCGCAAGGGATCGAAGCGCTAAACCGATTGCTCACGATTAACCCCAACGACAACGAAGCGCGGGCCCAGCGGGCGCTGTTGCTGGGCTATCAGGGGCGCTTTGCCGAGTCGCTGGCAGACTATGCCATTGTGCTGCAAAACAACCCAACCCCCGAAGCAGTGCTGGGTGCGGCGGAGATCCACGCCTACGCCGGAGAATATCAGCGCAGTCTGGACTTGTTTAACCGCTATCGGGCGACGGGCCGGCCCATTCGGGATGGGCAGGCGATCGCCTATGCCCTGGCTCTGCGAGAAACGGGGAGTGCGGGCCAGGCGGTAGAAGTACTGGAGGCAGAACTGCGGCGATCGCGCACCCTCGACAGCACCACGATTCAAATCCGCTCGGCGCTGGCATCGGCCTATGCTGCCAATGGCCAGGTCAACCAGGCGGCTTCGGTGATCACGCCGCTGCGGGGTCGCCAGGATTCTCGCCTGGCCCTGGCGCGGGCGCTGAACGACATTGCCCGCTACAGCAGCAGTCCCGCCTATGCTCAGGAGGCGATCGCCCTATATCGAGAGGTGCTTCAGTCGCCCCAACTCACGGTGGGCATGGCGCGAGAAGTCGCAGACGTGCTGAGCGGCTATCCGTCGGAACAAGCCTTTGCGCTAGAGATTTATCGCCAACTGTCTCAGCAGCAGCCGACCGACATTGGCTTGCAGGTGCAGGTGGCCGTTCTAGAACGCCAGGTCGGGCTGATTACAAACCAGACGTTCCAGCAACGGCTCCAGACCTATTTTCAGCCGCTCCCAAACGATCCGGCTCAGCTACGGGCGATCGCCCAGGCCCTCATCCGACTTGATTCCCCCAGCATTGAGCTACTGCCCTACTACCAGGCCTTGGTGAATTCCGGGGTGAACGAGCCATTTCTGAACTTCCGCATCGCCCAAATCCACATTCGACGAGGAGATTTAGCCTCTGCCCGCAGTGCGCTGGTGGCCTATTCCGCCACCTCGGCCGGTCAGCAAGACCCCTTCGCGATTCAACTGCTGTTAGCAGAAATCGACCGTCGTGAGGGCAATCCCGAAGCCGCCGCCCAGCGCTACCAGTCCATCCTGGTCAGCAATCCGGGCGATCGCGGCGTGGTGATTGGAGCGCTGCAAGGGCTGGCAGGCATCCGCCAATCCCAGGGGCGCACGGCTGAAGCGCTGACGATCTATGACCAGATTGTCGCCCTCGACCCAACGGACTACGCCAAGGTGCTGGGGCGCACCAGCCTCGCCTATCAGGCAGGATTCCTGGGTGTTGGAGAAGCCGAAGCCGTGCTGAATGCGTGGCTGGCTAGCCGCCCGCTGACCGACACCCCGCCAGAGTTATACAGTCTGGCTGGAGCCTTACCCGCCAACCCCCAGCGAGAGCCGTTGTACAATGCACTGCTCCAGGCAGACCCGGAGAATATTCCGGTGCGGATTCGCCAACTCCAGGTTGTGTCGGTTCGGAATCCCCAGCTTGCTCAGGCGCAGATCCGTCAGATTATCGCCCGCGACCCAGACAACCTCGGCGCTTACTTTGTGCAGGCTCAGCTTGCTCAGGAGCAGGGCAACTTGGGGCTATCGGCCCAGGCCTATGAGGAAATTTTGCGGCGATCGCCCGGTAATATCGATGCCCTATCGGCTCTGGGCGGCGTGCGATTCCAGCAGCGTCGCTATAACTCGGCATCGATGATCTACAGCGAGGTGCTAGCTATTCAGCCGAACAACCCAGCGGCTCAAAGTGCGCTTTTGGGATTAACCGCTGCTCAGGGCAACAAGCTCGAAGCGCTGGCGCAAATTGCAGCCATGCAGTCTCAAGCGGCGCAGATGGGCGGCATGAATCAGGTTCTTGTCCGCCAGGCCCAGCAAATCGAGGAAAGCTTTTTGCAGCAGCGCGGATTTCAGCCTTATTGGGAGCGTTTCTGAGGCTGGGAGCCTGTCTAAAAAGTCACCCAATTCTCGACTTTCACAGCCTCAACACCGACCGCCTAGCAGACTATTTTCAATGCTGATTTCAATGCTGAACGGTCGGTGTTGTTTTTGCAGATTCAATCTTCCTACTGAAGCATTTTTACCAATTTATACCTGCCTCGAATGACTCTATTTGGACTGTTGGGGTCGGGGCAAAGACCCCCTGTGGTCAAAGGCTTCAAGGGTAGCAGGCACAAGATCTTTCAGCATTTCCATAGCATTTCCACAGCATTTTCAGGTGTTTTATTGCGGTGGCTAGATTAGGGAAATGGCGATCGCCCAGTGGATTTGCAGCCTGAATATAAATCTTTAGTCAAATGTGAATCTTCCGTAAGGTGCGGCGTTTTTCGTTGGATGTGCGGATGATTTTGGATTGTCATGGATGAAGGAACCGTTCTAGTTTTTCTTGCCTTCTTTATCTCGCTGAGAGTTTTTCTCTGAGATCCTGCTGAGACTTCCTGAAAAGAGCGCACTTTGAACGCTGGTCTATGCAACTTTTTCAACTCGCCGCCTCCAGCCTGAGACCGTTGGCGATCGCCCTGGCGCTAGTGTTTGGCTCAACCCTGGCGGGCTGCAACGACTCCGGGCTATCCCAGGGGACACCCCCCGATACAACCGTCGCGTCCCAAACAGGCGACCCCCCTGAGCCACCCCTAGGGGCGATCGCTTCCAAACAGCTCCTCCTTGCTGAAAGCTGGAGTACCTACCGAGAGCGATTTATCCAGCAAGACGGCCGCGTCATCGACTGGGAAGCCGACGAGCGCACCACGTCCGAAGGGCAGGCCTACGCCATGCTCCGTGCCGTCTTTATCGACGATCCAGAAACCTTCGCTCAAACCCTGAGCTGGGCCGAGGAAAATCTCCAGCGGATGGATGCAAACGGCAAGCGTCGAGACAACCTCTGGGCCTGGAAGTGGGGCAAAGACGCAGATGGCAATTGGACGATTTTGGACGAGAATTTCGCCAGCGATGCCGATATCGACGCAGTGACCGCCCTCATCCTCGCAGCCCGCCGCTGGAACCGTCCGGATTATCTCCGGCTAGCGCGTATAAAGCTGAGAGATCTTTGGACTCTCTCAACAGTGGCTGTCTCCCGTCACTCTGCTCGTGCCTCCGATTCCCAGTCAGCTAGTGAGCAGCGCTATCTGCTGCCGGGGCCCAAGGAAGCATTTCAGCCCCAGCCAGACCTGCTTCACCTCAATCCCTCCTATCTCGCACCCTACGCCTTCCGCCTATTTGCCCAGATAGATGGCGATCGCAACTGGCTGAGCCTAGTAGACAGCAGCTACAAAATCCTGCGCGAATCCTCCCAGCTTTCATCCGCCAAACTGCCCAGCGATTGGGTCGCTCTCAACACCACCACAAACACATATATCCCGTTGCGTCCCCCCAGCCCGATCCGCAGCATTTATGGATTCGATGCCTATCGAGTTTGGTGGCGGGTTGGAATTGATGCCCAGTGGTTTAACGAGCCTGCCGCCTGGGAATACTTGCAGCAGCACCTGCCGTCGCTGGAATCCAAATGGAAAGCCCAGCAAAAGATTCCAGCACAGATTGACCTGCAAGGTCAGCCGCTTGTGCCTTACGAATCTACATCCCAATACGGCATGTTGTTTTCGGCATTTCAATTAACAAACCCTCAAATTGCTGAGCAAATCTATCGGCAAAAGCTTCTTCCTGCTTATCAAAACGGCTTTTGGGATAACGACTCTGCGTACTACGCACAAAATCTGGCTTGGTTTGGGCTACTTGCATCTACTGATGATGTGGCTGTGAATTGGCTTCAGCCTTAGACCGACCCGTAAACCCCCTTTACTAGTAGAGAGACAGGTCTATGTTTCGTTCGCTGCGTCAATGGTTCCTTACGTTTAATCGAGACCACTCACCCAACGCCTCTCCCGCTGGTCGGACACGCCGGAAGCGTGTCAAACGAAACCAAACCCTGGCAATTCTGCTCGTTCTCTTGGGTCTAGGAGCGGGCCTGAGCCTGCTGCCCAGCGCATCCGCGCAAACCAGCGTGCAGCAGCGAGAAAATACGCTGATCCGGGAGTTGTCCTTGCCGAATCGGCCAG
>NZ_DVEA01000106.1:0-16339 GCF_015295965.1 Thermoleptolyngbya sp. M55_K2018_002 | reverse complement strand
CAGCGCCGCCGATGCCCGCAGATCCGTCGCCACCACGGGCGCGCCCGTGAGGAACGGCACCCCGCGAATCACGGCGTGATTGCCCTTGGTGCGAATATCTGCGCCCATGCGGTTTAGCTCGGCCACATGGCCCATGCGGTTTTCAAACACGGTTTCGGTAATGATGCTATCGCCCTCGCTGAGGGTCAGCAGCGCCATAAACTGCGCCTGCATATCCGTCGGAAAGCCAGGATAGGGCAGCGTTTCAATATCTGTCCCCAACCGTGACGTACCGGGCACAATGCGGAGACGGCTGGGCGTTTCTTGAACCACCTCCGAGCCGATCGCCCTCAGTTTGGCAATCACTGCCGTCAGATGATCCGGCACGACCGGAGCCAGCGACAGTTCAGATTGGGTAATCGCGCCTGCCACCAGAAACGTGCCCACTTCCACCCGGTCGGGAATCACCGCGTAATCAACCGAGTGCAGACTGGGCACGCCCGAAATCACGATCGTATTTGTGCCTGCACCGCGAATCCGTGCGCCCATCGCCCGACAGAAATTGGCCAGATCCACCACTTCCGGCTCCTGGGCGGCGTTTTCCAGAATCGTTTCGCCATCGGCCAGGGTCGCTGCCATCATCAGCGTTTCCGTTGCGCCGACGCTGGGGTAGTCGAGGTAGATCCGTGCGCCTTTGAGCCGTCGATTCACCCCCGGAATGCAGGCGTGAACCGTACCATGCTCGATCTGCACATCGGCTCCCATCGCTTGCAGTCCGCGCACATGCAAATCGACTGGACGCGCTCCAATCGCGCAGCCGCCGGGTAGGGGAATCCGCGCAATGCCCAGCCGCGCCAGCAGGGGCCCGATGATGAAAAAGCTAGCCCGGAGTTGGCTGACTAGCTCGTAGGGGGCTTTGGACTGGCTGAGATGGCGAGCGTCGATTTCTAGCGCGTCATCCTTGCGGGTAATCTTTACGCCGAGGGCGCTCAGCACCTCGCCCATGCGGGCCACGTCGGCCAGCGAGGGGACATTGCGAATGCGGCAGTCTTGGCTACACAGCAGCGAACCAGCCATCAGCACCAGCGCCGAGTTTTTGGCACCGCTGATGCGAACCTCGCCGCTGAGGTGGTGTCCGCCGATGATTTCTAGGACTGGGCTGCGATCTTCAGGTGAAGAATGGGTCACGGGTGAATTGAGAGAGGGGTTAATGGGTCTATCCTCCAAGTGCGCCTGTCAATCTTAAAGCTTTTCTTCTGTTTGTTCTATTTCTAGCGTGTCTGTTTTTGGCTGCGCCTGCTTCTAGGGTCTGCTTCTAGGTTTGCATTTCGGCTCATGCCCTATCGTTCCCTGAGTAGATGCTCAGCCTTTGCATCTATCTCAGCAGAATTTGGTCTTGATTTTACCGGAAAGGTTTCGTGTGTCTATAGCTCTGACTATTACTTTGCCAAAGCCGGGCGATCGCCCCGCGAGCAGAAACGCTACAGAACCGCCAAAAAAGTAGCAAAAAATTGTCGGCAGGAGTTGACGAAAGTTTCATCTATGCAGCATGATGGTAAATCGCAGCGTTGAAATGCGTTGATTGCGGAACTGGCGGAATTGGTAGACGCGCTAGATTCAGGTTCTAGTGTCTGCAAAGACTTCCGGGTTCAAGTCCCGGGTTCCGCATGGATGAAGAGTGGCTAGTGGCGATTGCTGCTAGCCATTCTCTTTGGGAATTCTTCTGGCATTCACTGGGGTTAGGGTGTTCACGCATCCGCTAAAAGTTCTAAGAATTTCCGCCATTTTCGGGAAGGGCGATCGCTCGTTTGATTTACTTATCATTTCGTTACATCTTCTTATAAAAGACTAATCAGATAATCAGAAAATGCTTAGCGCCCAGACGATGCCAGCATCGACTCCCTACCCCCTCAACCTGTGCTGAACTCATGCTGACAAGTCTGCAAAATCCTCTGGTTAAGCAACTCCGCAAGCTGCATCAAGCCAGGGGACGGCGCGAACAGCAGCAGTTTTTGCTGGAAGGCACGCACTTGCTGCAAGAGGCCCTGGCGGTGGGCTATCCGCTGGCCGTGGTGTGCTGCACGGAAACCTGGCGATCGCGCTATCCCGACCTGTTTGCGGCGGCCGGTCAGCGGGCGGAACGGCTGGAATTAGTGAGCGAGGCGGTGCTAGCGGCGATCGCCACCACCGTTAACCCCGATGGAGTGATCGCAACGGCTTTTCGCGTCGCGCCAAGACAGCCCAACGATCCCCGCCAGGTCAGCCTGGGGCTAGCGCTAGAGACCGTGCAAGATCCGGGCAACCTGGGCACGATGATTCGCACTGCGGCGGCAGCCGGCGTGGAGGGGCTATGGCTCAGCGCCGATAGTGTCGATCTAGATCATCCCAAGGTGCTGCGGGCGACGGCTGGGCAGTGGTTTCGGCTGCCGATGGCGGTGGCAGCCGACCTGATCAACGTGGTGCAGCAGTTTCGAGCAGTGGGGGGGCAGGTGGTGTCTACTTTGCCCAGCGCCACGCAAACCTATTGGGAAACCGACTTCACCCGGCCCACGCTGATTTTGTTGGGAAATGAGGGCGCAGGACTGTCGCCTGGGCTGGCGGCGCTGGCAGACAGTGCGGTGAGGATTCCCTTAGCGGCTGGTGTAGAGTCGCTGAATGTGGCGATCGCCGCGGCGCTATTGGTCTACGAAGCTCGACGGCAACGCACCCCTGCGACAATGGCGGCTGGATCAGCGCCGAGTCCGCCTATGCTCCGCGCTCCTGAGTAAATTGCTCAATGTCTGCCACGGCATCTTCCAGGTCTTGAACCGTGAACTGGGGCGATCGCGCTTTGTCCACCTCCCGATGAGGCGCTTCTGCCGAGGCAGGCTCAGGCTGGCTGAGGCGATCGCTGAGCTGATTGAGCGACTCGATAAACGCTTGAGACGCTGCGTACCGTAGCTCTTGTTGATGTGAGTTCATAGCAGACTCCTGATCGACGCTGGGAAAAACAGTCTCCATCGTCTCTATCCGACTCTCTCCGCGTATAGAAACCTCCACTTATTTATGGAAAGCCCCTTATGAAAAGCCCCGGCGAGAGGAAACTCGTTTGTTCACGCGGTCTGGTCGGAAAACCCTTCCCAGTCTAGTGAACCGTGTTGGAAATGCCCAGCTTTGCTGGAGAACTGGGAGCAGCCCGGTGGGGCTGAGGAACACAATTCTGTCTCTTCAGCTTGCCCCTGAGAGTTTAGCAATGCGTCAGGAAATCTGCTTAATTTCCGGCGCTGAGGGGCGATCGCCTGCCTGTGAAATACGCGGAATTATGTGCGACGTTCCCCGCAGCCACCTCCCAAAGCCGTGCCCGAAATTCACGTAGAATTTAGAACATAGGACTTACGCACTTGCGATAAGTTTTCTGGATTTTGGACTATTTCTCGCGGGCTGCCCCCGCAAGAAACACCCCATGAGTAGCCCCTAGAACAGATAACAGTTAAGAAATCCAAACGGACATCCCCTCGGAGAAGCAGACGTGAGCGAAGTATTTGACTATGACCTGGTGATTATTGGTGCGGGCGTGGGGGGGCACGGCGCGGCCCTCCATGCCGTCAGCAGCGGGCTAAAGACCGCCATCGTGGAAGCGGCTGACATGGGCGGCACCTGCGTCAACCGGGGCTGCATTCCCTCGAAGGCGCTGCTGGCCGCGTCGGGGCGGGGGCGCGAGCTGCGCGATGCTCATCACCTCAAGAATCTGGGCATTCAGTTGGGCAACGTGGGGTTTGACCGACAGGCGATCGCCGACCACGCCGCCAACCTCGTCAGCAAGATCCAGGGCGACCTCACCAACAGCCTCAAGCGGCTGGGGGTGGACATCATTCACGGCTGGGCCAGGCTGGCGGGCCCCCAAAAGGTAAGCATTGCCACCGCCGAGGGCGAAAAGACCGTAACCGCCAAAGACATTATTCTTTCGCCCGGATCTGTGCCCTTCGTGCCGCCCGGAATCGAACTAGACGGCAAGACCGTGTTCACCAGTGATGATGCAATCAAGCTAGACTGGCTGCCCAACTGGGTCGCGGTCATCGGCAGTGGCTATATTGGGCTAGAGTTTGCGGATGTCTACACCGCGCTGGGCAGCGAAGTCACCATCGTCGAAGCGCTGGATCAGCTGATGCCCGGATTTGACCCTGACATTGCCAAACTAGCGCAGCGCATCCTGATTGCGCCCCGCGACATCGAAACCCGCGTGGGGCTGCTGGCGAAAACCGTGAAACCCGGTTCCCCCGTGGTGATTGAGCTGGCGGATGTAAAAACCAAAGAAATCGTAGAAGTGCTGGAGGTCGATGCTTGCCTGGTGGCAACGGGCCGCATCCCCGCCACGAAGGACTTGGGTCTGGAAACCGTCGGCATCGAACTTGATCGGCGCGGCTTTATTCCGGTGAACGATCAGATGCAGGTGCTAATAGAGGGGCAGCCTGCGCCACATCTGTGGGCCATCGGCGACGCAACGGGCAAAATGATGCTGGCCCATGCCGCCTCGGCCCAGGGCATTGTGGCTGTCGAAAATATGTGCGATCGCCCCCGTCAGGTGGACTACCGCAGCATTCCTGCCGCCGCCTTTACCCATCCCGAAGTCAGCTTTGTCGGCATGACGGAACCCGCCGCCGTGGAACTGGGCAAGGCCGAGGGCTTCAAAGTCGCTGTTTCTCGCTCCTACTTCAAAGGCAACTCCAAAGCCCTGGCCGAAGGCGAAACCGACGGCGTGGCCAAGGTAATCTACCGTGAAGATACGGGCGAAGTGTTGGGGGCCCACATCATCGGGCTACACGCCTCCGACCTGATCCAGGAAGCCGCCAATGCGATCGCCCAGCGCCGCTCCGTCAGCGACCTCGCCTTCCTGGTGCATACCCATCCCACCCTGTCGGAAGTGCTAGACGAAGCCTACAAGCGGGCAGTTACAGCGCACTGAACGAAAAAAAGAAGAACGAAGAACGAAAAACGAAACCTTTTATCTCTTCGTTCTTCCCTCTTCGTTCTTCTCTCTTCCCTCTTCCCCTCTCCCCCCTTTCCCTCAATGCAAATCCGTCGTCGTCCGCCCAACCCCGCTGTTGCGGTAGAAAATCTGCGGTATCAGATCAGTGCGCCCGACGCGCAGCCGCAGCATATTCTCGAAGAAATCGTCTGGCATAAGGAAACCGAAGTCGATCAGATGCGGGAGCGTCTGTCGCTGCTGGATTTGCAAAAAAAGGTGAAAGATCTGCTGCCGCCGAAGGATTTTGTCGAGGCGCTGCGGCAGGGCAAGACCCGTCCAGCGCTAATTGCTGAGGTCAAGAAGGCCTCGCCCAGCAAAGGCGTGATTCGGGAAGACTTTGACCCTGTGGCGATCGCCCGCGCCTACGAGCAAGCCGGAGCCGCCTGCATTTCTGTTTTAACGGACGAAAAGTTTTTTCAGGGCAGCTTTGCCTATCTCCAGCGGGTGCGCGATGCGGTCGATGTTCCCCTGCTGTGCAAAGACTTTGTGATTTATCCCTACCAAATCTATATGGCCCGGCTGCACGGAGCCGATGCGGTATTACTGATTGCAGCAATTCTCTCAGACAAGGATTTACAATACTTTATTAAGATTGTTCGGGCGCTTAACATGACTGCCCTGGTTGAGGTTCACACCCTCGAAGAGTTGGATCGAGTGCTGGCACTGCAAGGTGTCCATGTGATCGGCATCAACAACCGCAACTTGCAGGACTTTTCTGTAGATCTGCAAACCACTTGTAGCCTGTTGGCCGATCGCCAAGCTCGGATTCAAAAACAGGGCATTCTAACGGTAAGCGAGTCGGGACTGCACACTCCAGCAGACCTCAGCCAGGTCGAGCAAGCCGGGGTCGAAGCCGTGCTGATTGGGGAGTCGCTGGTCAAACAGCCCGACCCAGGAGCGGCGATCGCTAGTCTGTTTGTCTGCTAACCTGCTGACGCTCGACCTGGGCAAATAACTGGGCAACCGACTGTGGCTCAAACCCAAAGCTTCCATATCAGGACTGGATGACGGTTTGCGCCCGCGTGTGGCGACTGCACATCTCAGGTTTGAACGAGTCTGAGACAACCGCTTACCACCGATTCTTTGGGCCGCCCACCCCCGTCCGACTCGCTCCGACCCGCGCTGGACGAGGCGCTTTTCCGCATCTTTGTTGCATCTTCAACTTAGAGTTAGCCTTTAGAATCCTATGGAACCGATTCCCCTGCCGTCCCATATTCACTACGAGCTGCTGCTGCAACTGCTGGAACGCCAGACCACGCCCGCTGCTCAGCACCAGTCTCAGCATCAGGCCCAGGTTCATGAGCTAATCAGCACGCTGCGAAAGGCGCTGACCCAACAGAAGCGCCTAGAGGAAAGCCTGAGCCGCGCCAATGTGCCTATTGACTATCGCTGGTCGCTCAACAGCGCGGGTCTGGAGACAGTCTCTTCTGACGTGTGCTGAGGTGGCAGTCCGCACCTTGTAGATTTCAGATTTCTTTAATAAATCGGGCGATCGCAGATGGATGAGCAGTGCTAGCTGGGTTGGCGCAAGAAGAAAGCGGATTCAGCCGTGCTTCTTTCAATTTGAATCTCGGATCTGCTGAACACATCCTGTAAACTAGGATCAACCCGAAGCAAGCATCGGTCATACAAGCTATGTTTTTCATAGGTTGTACTGCCGGTTGCTTGGTCTTCTTCACTATGCTTCTGTTTTTAGTAGATTGATTGTGCATCTCTTAGAGCAGTTTCTTCAGGTGAATTTGCCTGAACGACTCGATACAAGCTTGATTTAATTCCCTAGCTTGATCCTCGGATTGAGGCTGAGTCTGCGTTGAGCTATTCATGAGGCTCAGACACACGGGGAATGATACAGATTCAAATGATTGAGTAATCGAGTTTTGGTCGTTGTTTGGAGTCTTCTAGGAATTGGTTTGGCAACTGCTTGTTGGTAACTATTTAGCTGATGTTGTAAGTGGCTTGAGTTAAAGCTTTTAGCATTTACTCTTGGTATTTGTTTGACATCCAGTAAAGTGCTAAGCATTGAGCAAGTTTGAGCAGGTTTAATTCTTTAATTCATTTTGATGGGTCGATTCTTGTCATCCTGGGCGCAAGGTTTAGTTTGTCGTTTTGATTAGTTTCTGCTGGCTCCGCTTCTGATTTAAGTTTCTTTATTAAACCCACTGGTTATCCCACGGCTGGCTGAGTATTGTGTGGCAAAACGATCAGGAGGCGCTGCGTGTCACAACCAGATTGGACAATGGTTTCCGCGACACCGGAGCAATCACGTCTTTCCATCGAAGCCGGTTCCGATGGAGCGAGCTTTAGTGGAAACGGTTTGGGCAGCAGTCCTCTCAGGGGGGAGGATTCGAGTCCAAGCGTGGTGGCTGTCGAAGCGCCAGTTGTGGAACCACCAGCCGAATTACCTGTCGAATCACCGCAATATACGCGGCTGTTGAGCGAGTTGGCCCAATTGCGATCGCAGGAGCGAGAGCGCATCGCCCGCATTCACCACCTCGAACAGGCGCTGGATCAAGCCTTGTCTTGCATGGACGAACTGCGGCTGCAAATGCAAGACCAGGGCTTGCTGGAAACCCAACTGGCGGCGACCGAAAAGTTTGCCAGCGTGCAACAGCAGGCGATCGCCCGCCTCAAAGTCCGCCTCAAGCAGCAGCAGCAGACCATCGATGCCCATTTGGCCGAAGCCTACGAGCGCGATCGCCAAACTCAGGAAAAGCTTGCTGCGGCCGAAGCCCGCTTTCAGGCACAGCAGGAAGAACTGGATCGGCTGAGAATCCAGCTTAGCGGCCTGAGCCAAGGCCGCGGGCGCGATGGATGGAACGGCCGAGAATCGCCAGACGCAACCCGCCAGCGGATGCAGGAACTAGAGGAGGCTGCCCAATACGCGCAAGAACTGTCCTATCGCCTCCAGGGACAGCTTGAAGCATCGCAGCAGCAGGTTCAGCGTTTAGCCGTTGCCCTGAGCGCTGCCGAAACCCGAGTTGCCGAGATGGAATCGACGCTGGCCCAGATTCAGGCGGCCCAGGGCCCAAGCCAGGAACAACCGGGCGGGTTGCGGTCGGCGCTGCCATCGTCTGCAATCCGGACTCGCCCTGTCGCTCGCCGGACAAACGCGATCGCCACGCTGGGGCAAGACCTGGCCCGCGCCCAGATCAAAGCCGATGAGCTAGAAATTGAGCTAGGACGGCAGATGCGGCTGCAAACCCTATGGCTACAAAATAACCGGGAGTTGGAGGCAGAGTGCGATCGCTATCGGGCCCGCATTGCCGATCTGGAGGCCCAAAATAGCGACATCCAGGAGCAAATCTTTCACCATGCCCGCCAGGTCAGCGAGTACGAAGCCACCATCCATCATTGGAAAGATCAGTACATTGCCAGCCAGCGCCAAATCGCCAGCTTCAAAGAACTGCTCGATAGCGTACAGGTGCATCTACTCGCCAGCGAACAGGTCGATCCAGAGCTAACCGCGATTTTCTCTGAGCTAATGACCATGATGGAAGTTGTCGCCACCCTCGACAGCAGCAGCCTCAGCAGCCTCTCTGCACCGCCCGTCTCGCGGTTCAATCCGCTGGATTTACCTGATTTTCTGGTGCGCTGCCGCAGCCACCGCCATCGCTAGCAACCTGACATATCCATCGCAAACGAGTCGAGGGCCTGAGAAACGCTGTAGACTGATGGAGACGTTTTCAGCAGGACTTGCCGTGACCCCAGCCGAGCTTGCTTTGCTGCTTTCCTCTATTGCCCTTGGCGTTGCGGGGCAGTTTTTTTTGAAGTCGGGCGCACTGAAGCTGGGTCGCGTTGAGGCGAGTAATGCCATCAGCCATGTGTTGAGCATTCTCACCGTGCCGGACTTGCTGATTGGGCTGGCTTGCTATGGGTTGGGCGCGGTGGTGTATATCTTGGTGCTGACTCGCGTCAAGCTCAGCGTCGTAGGGCCAACGGTCGCGCTCAGCTACGTGTTTTCGGTGCTGTTGGGCTATTTTGTCTTCAAGGAAACGATTCCTGGTCTGCGGCTGGTGGGGCTGGGACTGATCGTGGCAGGTGTGATTTTGGTGGTGTGGCAGCCGAAGTGAGGGGCGGGGTGGCTTGCTGCAAACGCTCCGGGAGCCAGTTGCGATAGAACTTGCTCAAGAGCTTGCTATAAAAAACAGAATTGACTACAAAAGTTGACTACAAAAATTGACTCAGCAGTGCGCGGGTGGTAGCTCCGGTTTTTTCCCAGCTAAACTGGCGGGCGCGGGCCAGTCCAGCGGTGCGGAGGTGCGATCGCACGTCGGGTTCTGTCACTAAGCGCTGCATAGCATGGGCGATCGCCCTGGTATCTTCCGGGTTCACCAGCAGCGCCGCCTCCCCCGCCACCTCTGGCATCGACGAGCGATTCGACGTGATGACGGGCGTGCCACAGGCCATCGCCTCCAGCACCGGAAAGCCAAACCCTTCCCACAGACTGGGAAACAGCAGCGCGATCGCCCGATTTAGCACCTGGGGCAGGTCGGCGTAGGGCACGTAGTCCAAAAATTTCACCTGAGCCGCAATGCCCAGCGCTTCGGCGTGGGTGGACAGGTCGGGCGCAAAGCGGGGGTCGGTCGAACCCACTAGCCACAGTTCATAGTCCTGGCAGCGGGGCAGCGCTGCAAACGCATCTAAAACGCGGTGCAGATTTTTGTAGGGATCTTGCCGCCCCAGATAGACAAAATAATTGCTGGTGGGTAAATCGAGCCAGCGAAAATGGTCGGCATTGTAAGCCAGCGGAATAGGCGTAATCTTATCCGCCGAAATGTTGTAAAAAGCAACAATATCGTCCGCTGTCGCCTGCGAGTTGCAGACAATATGTAGCGCCTGATTTAGCACCAGCGGCACATAGTATTTGGCATAAATTGTGAGGGGCGATCGCCAGTTTGGAAACCGCAGCGGAATCAGGTCATGCACCATCACCACCGAGCGACACGGGTTCCAGATGGGCGCTTCGGGAAGCGGAGAAAAAACGAGATTTGCCTTTAGGACTTGATAAATTTTGGGGAGTTGGGTTTGCGTCCAGCGCAGTCGCCTGAAGTGCCCTACCTTGCCATATTCTGCGCTCATTCCGGCCGGAATTTCGTAGTAGGAAATGTCTCGCGCCTGGGTTTTAGAAATTTGGTGATGTGCTTCTAGAGAGGCTAAAAGCAGAGTGTTTTGAACTGCCAGATGGGGCGCAACATTGAGCGCGTAGGTGGCTAATCCGGTGGGGCGATCGCCCACCACCGACAAACTCACAATCAGGTCAGCCGAATCAGAGATCGCCCCCATGTTCAGAGTCCAAATTGGAACACCCACCCGGCTCACATTCCTGCCAACATCCTACAAGACATCGATGCTCTGCGTTTCGATTGGATGTCCAGCAGTGTCTCAAACAGCGAGATTCAGTCACATCAAAAGCGTAAGCGCTGGCTGAGGTTATATCCGCATTCTCTGTCAATTGTTCTTGTATCCAGAAGCCACTAAACTCGACTGCTGGAACGTCTAGTTGAGTGTCTTCTGTTGTATAAGCTAGTGGTTCAGAGACTGCATTATCCGCGCCCAAGTCCTCTGGTCGGCTATCTGAAGAGTTGGTTTGCCCCGACTGATTGCTACACCAAATCAGCGAAAATAGACTGGGCAACCATAGGTTGATTCTATTTACGTTCGATAAAATCAGATTGAGATATAGCCTAGATCGACCCTGCCTTTGCAAAGATGCTCCAAGCATCGCCTGAGGGAATCGCCACTGCCTTTGCAAGGATGCTCCGAGCATCATCTGAGGAAGTGGCATTGCAGGATAACTGTACATAAGATCAACCTCAAAAATAAGCTAAGCGTTTGCAAAAGTTATTAAACTTTCGCAATTTGAAGTGTCGCGGCTACGCAAATAGACTTGCAAAAAGTCATTTCTGTTTATTTGTGCCAGCTTGCTTCAGTATTGGATTCTGAAACGCAAGATCGGATTTGAATCTCCCCTCCAGAAATCAAATGCCAAACTCTGGGAGTAAGAGTCGTAACTCAATTCTCTCCCATCAAGAGACATATTTAGAGAATACTTTGAGGAAGGGGCGATCGCCTCACCCGTCTGCCTCATCCAGACGCATCATTTCTGAGTTTGATTAACGCTAGATGCAGCTAAACGGGTATAGAAATCACCTAGAATTTATATTAGTAAAGCTATCGACTTCATCCTCTATGCTGACCGTTGCGCTGCCCAAAGGCGGGCTGCTAAAAGACAGTATTCAGCTTTTTCAAGCCATCGGGCTTGATTTCAGTGAGTTTCTCAACCCAGCCAATCGCCAGCTTGAAATCCTCGATAGCAGTGGGCGGGCGCACGGGCTGCTAGTTCGTAATTACGACGTGCCCGTTTATGTGGAATATGGACAAGCACACCTGGGCGTGATCGGTTACGACGTGTTGCGTGAAAAACAGCCCAAGGTTGCCCATCTGGTGGACTTAGGGTTTGGGCAATGCCGTATGTCGGTCGCGGTCAAAGCGACCAGCCCCTACCGCGCCGCACTCGATCTGCCGCCCCACTGCCGAGTTGCGTCCAAGTTTGTGCGCTGCGCCCACGACTATTTTCAGAGCCTAGACTTACCCGTAGACATCGTGCCGCTTTATGGGTCTGTAGAGCTGGGGCCAATCACAGGGATGTCAGAGGCGATCGTAGACTTGGTGGCTACCGGGCGCACCCTCCAGGAAAATAACCTGATTGAAATCGATCGCCTGTTTGAAAGTACGGCCCGACTGATTGCCCATCCGCTCAGCTATCGGCTCAATCAAGACGGCGTGCAGGATATTGTGGAGCAACTGCGGGCACACACTTCTCAAGTAGTCCCTGGCAAAGCCGTGGCTGAGGCTGCAATTAAAACTGCGGCTGAAACTCCGGCTTCTGCCTGAGTCTTGACTCGACCAAGATTGCAAGAATGGCGCTTATTCTGATTGCCGACCCAAAAGCGTAAAGTGTAAAGAAATATTTAGTTTTCCCGATAGACCCCATATACAGTTGAATTTTTTCGATTAGACAACTATATATAGTAGTTGCAGGAACAACTTGGGTCAGCAGTAGCGTCTTGAGGCGTGTTTTGCATACTTCTGAGCGGCGAATTTAGGTGTTGTTTCCTGGGCTGAGTTTCTGCATTGTGCTGTCTTTTTGTCTGTAAAGACTGTGTAATGACTCGAAAATCCGCTCTGGGAGCGCGTCTAGATTGTTGAAAAAGAAGTTAGAACGCCAACAGTCGGTTATGCTGGTGAGGCTATGGAGATGATTTCGATCGGACGCAATTTTGGTTGAAGTCGATCTGGCTTTGATGTTCCGGGTTTGATTTGGATTTGATTTGGATTTGATCTGAGTTTACGCTACGGGTTTCGGTTACCACTCAGGCTTCAAGACTGTGGGCAGCGGTTCAAGCGCTGCTAGAGATTGTTTGACATAAGTTGTTTGAACTGCTGATTCTTCAATGTTTCTAGCATTGAAGGCCTGCTTTTTGTCGGCTTGTTTCATGCCGCAGGTCGAAGATCAGGGTGCAGCGTGCCTGCGTGGGCGCTGGAGATAGATTCGGCTTCATTGAAGCAGATTCAACCAGGTCTTTCAGGCAGTTCTTTCTGGCAAATCTTTCAGAACTAGACGCTGCTTTAGAGAGCGCTTTGTCTGGAGTGCGCTACCTGGGGTGCCCTACCTGGAATATGCTCCAGGGTTTTGCTCAACAAGCTGCTGTTCAAGTCCGGCGGCAACCATACCATTGCTTAAATTTCAACTAAATCTCAGCAAGGAGCCATTCTTATGACCTATCAAGATCAGCTTAGCCCTTGGGTTGTCTACAAGCTGCTGCCCACTATGCAGAATGCTCCCGTAGCGCGGTTTCGCTATCGCAATGATGCGGAGTCTTATCTGAAGCTGGTGAGTCGCGTTTTGCCCCAAACTTCGTTTTTGATTTCCTTTGATGGGCCGATCCGTCCTGCGACAGAACAGCCTGCTAAAGCTACTCCGACGACTGCTGCAAAGACGACTAAAAAAGCACGAACCACCCGCCGCAAAACGTCGCTAGCCTGATAGGTGGTTTTTCAAAGAAATTCTTGATCTCAGGGCTTACGCACTTGCGATGAGTTTTCTGGGTTTTGGACGATTTCTCGCGAGGGCAGCCCGCGAGAAGTCGTCCAACTGCGTAAGTCCCAAATCTTTCAAGCTGTCGATTGCTGAAGCAGACAGGCAACTTGAAAGATGAGTGGCGGATGCTGAACGCTCTACGGGCGAACGGCTTGGCGTTCTAAATAGGTCATCACGCCGCTGCCCATTTGCACCAGGTTGGGGCCGATCTTTTTGCCCAAAAAGTCCTCTACGATGCCGCTGACCATGCCTGCTAGGAATGGCGGAACGTCCTTGAGCTTGCGGGGATCAATGATGAGTTCTCCCCGGCTTTCGATGACGGTCATCCCCTCGTTTTCAAAAAAGTGATTCGTGCCCAAGCAGCGTACCGCTTCGGTAAAGGCGTGGGTTTCAATTTGCCATTCGGTGGTGAAGCGATCGCCATGCCAGACGGCATGTTCTGTCCAAGACAGCATCGACTCGTTCAAAAAGGCGCGGGCTGCGGTTGGGATATCGCCGCCTCCCTGCCACTCGTTGACGAATTTTATCCAGTCGCCATTTCCCTCGCGCGATCGCACCTGCACGCCTCGGATATTGGGCATATAGGGCACTAACTCCATGAGCTTGTCGCGATAGGTGGAGTAGACCAGCGGGCGGGGAAACGGAACACGAGTATTGGCAGAGATGAGCATTGGCGGTGTCAGGAATTTACTATTTCCAGTTATAGAGGTTTTGGGTGCAAACCCGATGTATTTAGGACTGGGCTGGAAGTGGGCAATCCCGATCCCCCCTTCAGCCTAAAAAGGCCAAGGGGGGATGCAAGAGTTGCCTCATCACGCCACTAGACGGTGGTTAGCTCGGCGGGCAGCCGCTTGAAGGCCAGCCGCTCGTTCTCCACATCGACGTAGATTGTGTCGCCGTCGGTGAATTCGCCGCGCAGGATAGCTTTGGCGATCGCCGTTTCCAGTTCGCGCTGGATGGCTCGCTTCAGGGGGCGAGCGCCGTAGACCGGGTCGTAGCCCACGTCGGCAAGGAAGTCGAGGGCCGCGTCGGAGAGGCGCAGCGCCATCTTGCGGTCTTCCAGACGTTGTTCCAGCCGGGCCACTTGCAGGCGCACGATGTTCCGCAGTTCCGACTTTTGCAGGCTGTGGAAGATGATGAACTCGTCCACGCGGTTGAGGAATTCGGGACGGAAGTGCGATCGCATCGCCTCGATCACCCGACCCCGCATTTCGTCGTAGCGGCTGTTGTCGCCGGCCACGTCGAGGATGTATTGCGAGCCAATGTTGCTGGTCATGATGATGATGGTGTTTTTGAAATCCACCGTGCGTCCCTGAGAATCGGTAACGCGCCCATCATCGAGGATTTGCAGCATGACGTTGAACACGTCGGGATGGGCTTTTTCGATTTCGTCGAACAGCACCACGGCATAGGGGCGGCGACGAATGGCTTCGGTGAGTTGTCCGCCTTCGTCGTAGCCGACATAGCCCGGAGGCGCACCGATGAGCCTGGAAACGGCGTGTTTCTCCATGTATTCCGACATGTCGATCCGCACCATTGCTTCTTCGCTGTCGAACAGGTAGCTGGCCAGGGCTTTGGCGAGTTCCGTCTTGCCCACGCCCGTCGGCCCCAGGAAGATGAAGCTGGCGATCGGGCGGTTGGGGTCGGAGAGTCCGGCGCGCGATCGCTGGATCGCGTCCGCCACAGCGGTCACGGCTTCGTCCTGCCCAATCACGCGGCGGTGCAGTTCGTCTTCTAGGTGCAGCAGCTTCTGCATTTCCGACTCCACCAGCTTGCTGACGGGAATGCCTGTCCACTTGGAGATAATTTCCGCGATATCGGACTCGGTGACTTCTTCCCGCAGCAGCGATTTGCCGCTGGTTTGGGTCTGCGTCAGGCGCGTTTCAGCATCAGCCAGTTCTTTTTGTAAACTAGCCAGCTTGCCATACTTCAACTCCGCAGCGCGGTTGAGGTCATAGTCGCGCTCAGCTTGCTGAATTTCGATGTTGACCTTTTCAATCTCTTGCTTAATGCGCTGGATATCCTGAATGATGCCTTTCTCCGCATCCCACTGAGCATTTAGCGCGGTTTGGGTTTCCTTCAGGTCAGCCAGTTCTTTTTCAAGCCGCTCGAGGCGATCGCGCGAGGCGGTGTCCGTTTCCTTTTGCAGCGATAGTTTTTCCATCTCTAGCTGCAAAATCTTGCGGTCTACTTCGTCCAGTTCTTCGGGTTTGGAGGTAATTTCCATCTTCAGCTTGGCGGCGGCTTCGTCCACCAAGTCGATCGCCTTGTCGGGCAAGAAGCGGTCAGAAATGTAGCGGTTCGACAGCATGGCAGCCGCCACCAGCGCCGAGTCGGAAATCTTCACGCCGTGGTGGTTTTCGTAGCGTTCGCGCAGACCCCGCAGGATCGAGACGGTATCTTCCACCGTTGGCTGATCCACATACACCTGCTGGAATCGGCGCTCCAAGGCTGCATCTTTTTCGATGTACTTGCGGTATTCGTCCAGCGTGGTCGCGCCGATACAGCGCAGTTCGCCCCGCGCCAGCATCGGCTTCAGCAGGTTGCCCGCGTCCATTGCGCCCTGCGTTGCGCCCGCACCGACGACGGTGTGGATTTCGTCGATAAACAGAATAATTTGCCCGTTGGAGTCGGTGACTTCCTTCAGCACGGCTTTTAGGCGTTCTTCAAACTCGCCGCGATACTTCGCACCCGCAATCAGCGCACCCATGTCCAGGGCAATCAGCTTGCGGTCTTTCAGGGATTCCGGCACGTCGCCCTTGACGATGCGCTGGGCCAGTCCTTCGGCGATCGCCGGGTTCGCCAATCAGCACGGGGTTATTCTTTGTGCGGCGCGACAGGATTTGGATCGTGCGGCGAATTTCGTCGTCTCGCCCGATCACGGGGTCAAGCTTGCCCTGCTTGGCCGATTCGGTCAGGTCGCGCCCGTATTTTTCTAGCGCTTCGTATTTGCCTTCGGGGTTTTGGTCGGTCACTTTTTGGCTGCCTCGCACTTGTTCTACGGTTTGCTTGAGCTTGGCTTCGTCGAGCCGGATATCCTGAAACAGCGATCGCCCAAATCGGTCATCCTTGGGATAGGCCAGCAGCAGGTGTTCGACGGAAATAAAGTCGTCACCCAGTTCCTTGCGGGCGGCTTCGGCGCGATCCAGCAGCGTATCTATCGTGTACGGATAACTCTGTCCGGACTCGTCGGTCATCTGAGTGGTCGCCTGATAAACGTCGATGATCGTCCCATCCAGATCAGCGAAGCGCAT
>NZ_DVEA01000047.1:0-2897 GCF_015295965.1 Thermoleptolyngbya sp. M55_K2018_002 | reverse complement strand
CGGATCTTTTGGGCGATCGCCTGAAGCTGCTGCGGCCGATCGACATCCACATGCAGCGACGAATCAGGCAAATCCGCAAACAGCGGCTCCTGCCAGTCCAAACTTGACAGAAACCGCCGCAGCACTCGCGCCCCTACCACAAACCCCGGCACAACAGGAAATCCCCGCTGCTCCAGCAGTCCCAAATAGTAGGCTTTGTCTCCGACCTCTGTTCGGTCAGCAGGCTGGATCTGCCCCAACCCGTAGAGGTCTTTGAGTGCGTCCCCATGCATACGCCGTCGCCCTTGAGATGAATAGTTGCGAAAAAGGCTGGATAGAGGAGTCTCTCAACTCTATTTAAGACGGGTTATTGAAGACGGCTTGAATAGAACGCAATTCAAACTGGAACGCGACTCAGTAGATAGACACAACTGTCTGTAGAATACGCTAACGCCAATGCCACCCATCAAAGCCTTGCGGGGCGGTGCGTTGCGGCTACGCCTAACAGCACCCTACAGTTTATCTATGCCTCCCAACTGAGAACGTGCAATGGCGTTGCGTTCCTGGATTTCTTAACATCTTTTCATCATACGCTCTGATCTCGTTCTGGGTAGACTGGTGCAAAAATTCTCGCAATCCCTTAACGTTCCGACAGGACATAGAGCGCATCGGTCGGGCTAAGATTGATAAACCCTGAGATTTCAATCCCATCCTGAACATAAAGTTCTGAACACTCAAGCCTGCACTTGCCTTGGCGGCGGTTTGCAGTCCCATTGCATCCCATGAAGCATACTATTTCTGTGTTGGTCGAAGATGAAGCGGGCGTGTTAACCCGGATTGCGGGTTTATTTGCTCGACGCGGTTTTAACATCGAAAGTCTGGCGGTTGGCCCGGCGGAACAGTCTGGCATTTCGCGGATTACGATGGTCGTCCCTGGCGACGACTCCATCATCGAGCAGTTGACCAAGCAGCTTTATAAGCTAGTTAATGTCCTCAAGGTGCAGGATATTACCGAAACGCCCTGCGTGGAGCGAGAGCTAATGCTGCTCAAGGTCAACGCCACCAGCGTCACCCGGTCGGAAATTATCGAACTGTCGCAAATTTTCCGGGCGCGGGTGGTGGATGTGGGCGAAGACTCGCTGACGCTAGAAGTGGTGGGCGATCCGGGCAAAATGGTGGCGATCGTGCAGCAGCTTGGGCGCTTTGGCATCCGCGAAGTGGCCCGCACAGGCAAGATTGCGCTGGTGCGCGAGTCGGGCGTGAATACCGAATTTCTCAAGCTCCAGTCGATGGAAGCGCGGGTCTAGCGGCCGTTTTGCCAGGTTGACGAGCGTTGCAGCCGAACGACAGACTGCCGAACGAGCCAGCTTGGGTGCCCCAGCGCACCGAAGACGGTTCTTTTACTTTTTTTTCGGAGGCGTTTGGCGAAGCGTTTCACAGTCGGCTAGGGGCACGGGCCGAGGCGTTTGAAAAGTTTGCCCAAGTGACGCGGCTAGCGACCCTGGCGAGGCAGTTTGTCGAACCCGACTCGCCGCCAATTCATCTGCTGGATGTGTGCTACGGGCTGGGCTACAACACGGCGGCGGCGCTGGAAACGCTCTGGGCGGCGAATCCTGATTGCAGGGTTGAGGTTATGGCTCTAGAGCTAGACTCCACCGTTCCGCAAGCGGCGATCGCCCCTGATTTGTTGGCCATCTGGTCGCCCCCGGTGCAAAACGTGCTGAGGGCGATCGCCCAGCATTACGAATTCTGCTCCTCCACCCTCCAGGCCCACCTGCTGATTGGTGATGCGCGACAAACGATCCAGCAGGTCGTGGCGCAGGGCTTTCAGGCAGACGCGATTTTTTTTGATCCCTTCTCGCCACGCCGCTGTCCCCAGCTTTGGACCGTGGAGTTTTTCGCGCAGGTGGCCAAGTGCCTGAGTCCGAGGGGAATTTTAGCGACCTATTCGCGCTCGGCCTCGGTGCGGGTGGCGATGCAGGCAGCGGGGCTGCACATTGGCAATATTCCCCTGCCAGATAGGGGCGATCGCCGTTCTCACGAATGGTCGCAGGGCACGATCGCCGCCTGGTCGCCGGACGGTTTGCCGCCCCTCTCGCAAATGGAGCAAGAGCATCTGCAAACCCGCGCCGCTGTGCCCTACCGTGATCCCAGCCTCAGCGACAGCACCGCCGCCATCCTGACGCGACATCAGCAGGAGCAGCAGCAGGCTCCGCTAGAATCGACCACAAGCTGGCGGCGGCGATGGAGAATTGTTTAGGCATTGTCTAGGCATCTTTCAGGCGTGTTTTCCCAAAAAATGCCGCTTTTGCCTACTTCTTGAAGGCTGAAAGTCCAGGATACTGAGCGCGATCGCCCAGGTCTTCCTCAATCCGCAAAAGCTGATTGTACTTTGCCAAACGCTCACCCCGGCAGGGTGCGCCGCTCTTGATTTGTCCGGCGTTGGTGGCAACGGTCAGGTCGGCAATGAAGTCGTCCGGCGTTTCGCCGGACCGGTGGCTCGTCATCACCGTATATCCAGCGCTCCGAGATAGCTCGATCGCGTCCAGCGTTTCAGTCACGCTGCCGATCTGGTTGACCTTGATTAGCGAGGCATTGCCCACGCCATCGGCGATCGCCTGCTTGATGATGGTGGGATTGGTCACAAACGCATCGTCGCCCACCAGCCGCACCTTGTCTCCCAGGCGCTTGGTGAGTTCCTTCCAGCCTTCCCAGTCCTGTTCGCCCAACCCATCTTCCAGAGAGATGATCGGGTACTGAGCAATCCAGCTTTCCCAGAGGGCGATCAGGTCTTCTGTGGTGCGGATGGCCTTGTCGGACTTGAAGTTGATATAGGTGCCGTCCTCCTGCCACATCTCGCTAACGGCGGGATCGAGCGCCAGCGCAATGTCCTCACCCGGGCGAAAGCCCGCACGCCC
>NZ_DVEA01000380.1:0-2900 GCF_015295965.1 Thermoleptolyngbya sp. M55_K2018_002 | reverse complement strand
AGGCCGAGCGGCTGCGGGTACTGGGGCGCACCGCCGAAGCCATCGATGCCTACGACAACGCAATCCAGGCCGCTAGGGACAACGACTTTATCAACGACCTAGCACTGGCGCAAGAACTGGCAGGTAAGTTTTATCTGGCGCTGGGTAAGGAACGGCTAGCCCAGTCTTACCTGATGGATGCCCGCTATACTTACCTGCGCTGGGGGGCGACCTATAAAGTGGATGCCCTCAACACGCTCTACCCCCAGTTTTTGGAACGGCGGATGGAACCCTTGGCCAGAACTGAGCTAATGAACCAAACGGTGTCGCTGGGGTCAAGCAGTTCCACAGGCGGAACTCAGGGACTGAACCTGGATCTGGATACAGTCATTCGGGCGGCGCAGGCGATTTCTGGAGAAATTGTGCTGGCAAATTTGCTAGAAAAGCTGCTGAAGCTGGCGATCGAAAACGCGGGCGCACAGAAGGGCTGTTTGCTATTGCTTCAAGCAGACGGGCTGCGAATTGAGGCGGAGGGGATGCTTGAGGGCAAGGAGCAGGTGCAGGTACAGTCGCGATCGCCCGATGAGCAGACCTTGCCACTGTCGCTGATCTATTACGTGCAGCGCACCCGCGAAGACGTGGTGTTGCGGGATGCGGTGGAGGAGGGCCTGTTCACCACCGACCCGTATATCGTGCAAACCCAATCGCGTTCGGTGCTGTGTTCGCCCATCCTAAACCAGGGCAACCTGATCGGGCTGCTGTATCTGGAAAACAACCTGGCCACCGATACCTTTACGCCAGAGCGAGTAACTGTGCTGAATATCCTCTCGTCCCAAGCGGCGATCGCCCTGGAAAATGCCCAGTTCTACCGCACGCTAGAGCAAAAGGTCGAGGAGCGCACCGCCCAGCTTGCCCGCGCCAACGACGAAATTACGCTGCTCAACCAGCAGTTGCAGTCAGAAAACCTGCGAATGGGCGCGGAACTGGCCATTACCCGCCAGATTCAGCAAATGGTGTTGCCCAAAGATCACGAGCTAGATCAGATTGAAGGACTTGAAATTGCCGGGTTTATGGAACCCGCTGATGAAGTTGGCGGCGACTATTATGACGTGCTGCACGACAACGGCGCGGTCAAGATTGGGATTGGCGATATCACGGGTCATGGATTGGAAAGCGGTATGTTGATGCTCATGGTGCAGACGGCAGTGCGAACGCTGCTCTCCACGCAGGAAACTGACTCGGTGCGCTTTCTCAGCACGCTAAACCGCGTGATTTATGACAACGTGCAGCGCATGAACTGCGATCGCAGTCTAACCCTGGCCCTATTGGACTACGAAGCCGGACAACTGCGCCTCAGCGGGCAGCATGAAGAAGTTTTGGTCGTGCGGGCTAATGGCGAAATCGAGTCGATTAACACCATGACGCTGGGCTTTCCGGTGGGTCTGGTAGAAGACATTTCCGACTTCATCACCCACACCCACATTCACTTGCAACCCGGTGATGGTGTGGTGCTATATACCGACGGCATCACCGAGGCCGCCAACGAAACACACGAACTTTACGGCATCGAGCGGCTCTGTCAGGTGATTAGCCAGCACTGGCAGCGCTCTGCCGTTGAGATTCGGCAGGCGGTGATTGACGATGTGCGCCGCCACATCGGACAGCAAAAAGTGTTCGATGACATCACGCTTTTAATTGTGAAACAGCGTTAGGAGGGCGCTCGACGGTTCGCTGAGTCTCGCTTGCTTCTGGATCAAAATCGAAAAAGCCAATTAAAATTTTGTGCATTTATTCTGCGCCGTTCTGTTTATTTCTGTGCCTTTGATGCGCTTCTGATAACGTTCCCATATTTTTGCCATTTGCGCCTCCCTGATCCGCCTCCCTGATCCGCCTCCCTGATCCGCCTCCAGCCGCCTGCATGAATCAAATCTTCGGAGAATTTGACGACGCTTTGCAGCCCAATCAGGAATATCTGATTTTGGGCTTTTCGCCCAGCGCCAAATCGATTCGCCAGCGCTGGCGAAACAACGGGCTGTCTGCCAATTTTCTGGCGGATTATATGGTGACGTTTTTTCCCGCCGATGAGCGCGACCCCAAAACGCTGAGCCGCCGCACCGAAATGCAGGATGCGGTTCGATATATTGCCAACGAGCTGCTGGAAAATGCGATGAAGTTTCACGACGAGGCCGCTCGCCAGCCCATCAGCATCAAGCTACAACTCCACCCCGATCGCCTGGTGTTTTGGGTGACGAACAGCGTCAAACCAGCGGCGATCGCCCCGTTTCAGCGCTTTATCCAGGACATCCTCGCTGCTCAACCCCTAGAACGCTACCTCCAGCAGCTTGAGCAAAATGCCCTCAACGACGAACACACCGCCTCCGGCATTGGTCTGCTGACGATGATGGTGGATTATAGGGCGATCGTGGGCTGGAAATTTACGCAGCTAGAGCAATCGCCCCCCGTGATGACCGTGACGACGCGGGTGCAGGTGCCGATTTAGAGCCGGTTTCACGGTCTTGGTCTGCGCTGACGACGCAGCATAACCTGAGCGATTTCGGGCACATGGGCAAGATAAGATAAGCAGCTTTCGATCCCCTCAACTCCGGCCACTTGCAGGCGGGCTTGCATCTCTTTAGCGCTGTTTTCATAACTGCCCGCGCTTTTGGTATCCCTATCGAAGATTGGGTAGAAATTCTGGAAGAGTAGACTTGCTGCCTTTGTCCCGCAGGGTTCCCTCCAGAGCGACGATTGCTCGTCGGGGCGATCGCCTCAGAGACAGCTTCATCTCGCCGCGCTGCGGGCGCATCGCCCCACCCTCCTCCCTCACTGCCCAATCGGCCAGGCAAAGCCCCAGCGCCAGCAGCACCCCGCCCGCGAAGCCGAGGGGCACCGCCACCGCGACGAGCAGCAACGTCATCCAG
>NZ_DVEA01000307.1:0-16607 GCF_015295965.1 Thermoleptolyngbya sp. M55_K2018_002 | reverse complement strand
GCCAACCCGTTGCCGCCGATCGCCTGGTTGTTGCTAAAGGTGACATTGGTGACTGTGACATCGCCGTTGTAGATCAGCAGTGCGCCGCCTAGTCCTGCGCCGCCGCCGGCCCCGTCGCCGCCTTGGGCCCGGCCATTTGTTAGGGTTAAATTTTCCAGCGTTATCTGACCGCTTTCGATGAAGAAAATGCGGACATCGCCTTCATCGTTAATGCCGTTGCCATTGGCATCGCCGCTGAGCGTAATGCCCTCGCCGATGCCTCGAATCGTCAGGCTGACATCTTCTCGAATAAAAGGCAGGGCGCTGGTTAAAACAATGCTTTGCGTAATTCTGATTTCGTCTGCCTGGCCGTTGGAATTGGTGGAGTTAATAGCGGCAAGCAGTTTCTCAAAGGTATCTACGTTATCAATAACAGCCATGACTACTCTTGATTCCCAAAAATGAGTTGACGTGGAAGGGGTGAAAAAATTGCAGATATGGGTAGATACCGTCGATGCTCTAAGTCCGTCAATCAGGGGTAAATGATCGCCCACACGCGCTTTTTAATAAGGCTTAATAAGGCTTAATAAGGCGTTTGTGAGGCTTTCCCAAACTTTACCCATGAGAAACAACCCCTCTATCTTGGAGATGGATGGGGTCATTTCACTTCAGGTGTTCAGCCCAGAGTTTTCGTCAGAAACTAGCGCCAAAAAAGGCGATCGCCCCTCGAAACTGAGCGGATCTTAAAAATTAGAATTGGCAGGAGTCATCAACAGGGAGAAACCTTTACACGGTCTGATCTGTGAAGCAGTTCCTTACATCTAAGCGTCAGCCGAAGCACTCCACAGATTTACCGAAATCACTGCCAATTCATACTGTCTAGAATGGCAGGGGCGATCGCCCTTTTTCTAGCAAAAATCCCTAGCTTTTACAAAGCCTTTAGATTTTTGAGAAAAAGTATGCGGCTTTTGACTTTTCTCAAAAACTATCCGGATTTTCTGAATGCGATAGGACTCACGCAGTGAGACGATTTCTCGCGGGCTGCACCCGTGAGAAATTGTCCAAAATCCAGAAAATTTATCGCAAGTGTGTCAGTCCTGTACTAGAAATCGAATACTAGAAATCGAATACTAGAAGTCGAATCCTAGAAGTCGAAATAAATGTAAGGCGGGCTTTCGTTGGGGGCCAGCAGCCAGGCCGCGAACAGGCAGAGAGGAACCAGCAGCAGCTTGACGGGCCAGTTGAGCCGCAGCTTTAGCCAGCGGTTGACCGTATATACCAGCGTCATGCCGCCGAAAAGCGCCAGCAGCAGGAGCGAGAGATGGAGGCGATCGCTCTGAAACGTCTCAACATAAATCTTTTGGGCAAACTGCACGTCGGCGGGGTGTCCCCATAGCCGCTGCATCACCAGCAGTGAATCTTGCAGGTTGGGCAATCGGAAAAAGATCCAGGCAAACAAGACGGAAGCCTGCGTCAGCCCCCAGCCCAGCAGCGTTCCCGGTACGCTTTTCCAGCCTGCCCTCAGCCAGCCCCACTGCTCGCTCAGCGCGTCCGTCAGGCGATGCACCACCAAGAACAGTCCGTGCAGCGCTCCCCAGACAATGAAGCCCCAGCCCGCGTCGTGCCAGAGTCCGGCGATAATCATCACCACCATCAGGTTGAGGCAGGTTCGCACCAGGCCTTGGCGGGAACCCCCCAGCGGAAAATACAGATAGTTGCGGAGCCAGTCGCCCAGCGTCATGTGCCAGCGTCGCCAAAAGTCCGCAATGCTGGCGCTGAAGTAGGGAAAGTTGAAGTTTTGCGGCAGGGTGATGCCCAGCAGCGCAGAAAGGCCCCGCGCCACATCGACATAGCCGCTGAAGTCGAAATAAAGCTGGAACCCGTAGGCGGCGATCGCCAGCCACAGGTCGCCGCTGCCCGCCCGCGCTACGTTGTCGAAGCTAAGATTTACCAGCGTAGCCAGATGGTCGGCAATCAGCAGCTTTTTCACTGCGCCACAGGCAATGAGCCACAGACCCTCGGCAACCTGGGGCGTAGTCAGCGACGGCTGGGCCTGAAACTGCGCCGCCAGCGGGTGAAACCGGGTAATCGGGCCCGACAGCAGCTTGGGGAAATATAGCTTGTAGGCTGAAAACTTGAGCCAGTCGAAGGTAGCAGGCGCACCGCGATACACGTCCACCAGGTAAGCAATGCACTCAAAGCAAAAGTAGCTGATGCCCAGCGGCGCGATGAGGGTTTGCCCAAGGGTGGCCGCCCCCGTCGTCAGCGCAGGCAGCTTGAGCCAGTTGCCCAGCACCGCCCCAAAAAACGGAATGTACTTGAACCCCAGCAGCAGCAGCACATTCAGCCCAATGCCAATGATCAGCAGCCGCAGCCGCCGACGGTTCCAGTCGTGCTGGGCAAACTGCCAGTTTTCGTTCTCGATCCGCCAGTCGATGGGCGCACTCAGCCCGATGCCGATGCGATAGGTCATGATCATCATCACCAGCAGCAGCGGCACGTATTGAAATTGCAGCGAGCTATAGAACACCAGGCTGGCAGCCAGCAGCACCCACAGTTTGAGCGATCGCCCTGGCGCTGACCAATACAGCCCCAGCACGCTGAGAAAAAACAGCCCAAAAAGGATCGAGAGCAGAGTCATGGTGAGGAATCAGGTTTCAGGGGTCAGGTTTCAGGCAGTTTGACGGAAACTGACAGGCTGGGACGCTTATGGGACGCTTATGGGACACTTCTGAGACACCTAACTTTATCTCAGGTTTGCGGGATTAGATTCAGTATTAGATTCAGTTTTTGGGCGATCGCCCCCACATCTAGCGTTTGATGTGATTAAGCCGCCGCTGCAATGTCCATCAGCGTCGCTTCCCACACCAGGCGAGGCTGCACATAGCCCAGCAGGTGGCGGCGGGCAGTTTCCAGCCGTTCGAGGTGAGCGGCGGGCTGCTGCGATCGCCAGTAGGCTTGCTGCACGTAGTCCACCAGCCAAAGCTGGGCTTCCAGGTCTAGCGCCTGATCGATCTGGCGGGCCAGTTCCAGCGCGGCACGGAGAGACGTGGGCACTTGAAGCGCGGCGTGCAGCAGATCGGGCGGAACCGACTGGCGTTGTTGCCACTGGGCGATCGCCTCGCCGGGGCTGCCCTGGGCCAGTGCCAAAATTTCGGGATGCTGCAAAATTTCGCCGTGCCCCAATCGCTGCAACACTTGTGCCAGATCTTCGGCACTGAGGCGGCGAAAGGGAATCCGCTGGCAGCGCGACACCAGCGTCGGCAACAGCGACTCCACACTGGGCGCAATCAGAATCAGCGTGGCGCGGCCGGGTTCTTCCAGCGTTTTCAGCAGGCCGTTGGCGGCGGACTCCGCCATCGTGTGGGCATCGTCCACCACGACCACGGCGCGGGGAGCTTCTAGCGGCGGACGACTGAGGAAGGTGGCGATCTCCCGAATTTGCTCTAGCCGAATCTGCGGGGGCGATCGCCGCTTCACGCCTTGCTCTGCTGCCTCCGCCGCCGATAGTCGCTTGCCCTGATGCAGGTAGGTTGGCTCTATCCAGAGAAAATCAGGATGGTTTCGCTGGGCGATGCGCTGCTGGCGGGCGGCTGAAAATGGCTCCTGGAAATGATGCGCCAGCAGCCGCTCGGCAAAGCCCAGAGCCGCCAGACTGCGCCCCACGCCCGCTGGCCCAGCAAACAGATAGCCCGGCGCAATGCGATCGCGCTGGAGGGCGCTCTGCAATAGCGCGACGGCCTGCGGCTGGCCGACGAGATTTGCAAATGCCCTGGTTGTAGTACCAGTTGTATCAACGGAACCCGTTAGGGGCTGCACCATTGGGCGATCGCCTCTTGCAAAATCTGCTGCACGTCCTGAAACACCTCGTCGGCACTGCGGTTTGCGTCCACCCGCCGAATTCGCTGGGGATACGCCGCCGCCAGTTCACAAAATCCCTGCCGCACCCGCTGATGAAACTCGACCTGGTTTTGTTCCATGCGGTCGGCGCTGCCCCGCCGCTGGGCCCGGCTGAGGCCTGTGGTCACGTCTACATCCAGCCACAGCGTTAAATCCGGCTCCAGCCCGCCCGTGGCAATCTGGTTAAGCTGTTGAATCAGCGCCAAATCTAGCCCGCGCCCATAGCCCTGATAGGCCACAGTGGAATCCGTAAAGCGATCGCACAGCACCAGCGCCCCCCGCCGCAACGCCGGCCGCAAAAATCCCTCCACATGCTGCGCCCGATCGGCCGCAAACAGCAGCAGTTCTGCCCGATCCTGCGTTGGCTCTGCCAGATCGGGATGCAACAGCAGTTTCCGAATCTGCTGCCCCAGTTCTGTGCCTCCTGGCTCTCGCGTTTTTACAACCGTAAAGGAACTGCCATCAAACTGGTTCATGAGCCAATCGTGCGATCGCTCTAGTTGTGTCGTTTTGCCGCTGCCTTCGCCTCCTTCAAATACAATGAGCATCCCTTTGTTAGGCAGAGGATAGGGCTGTAATTTCAGCAAATCTAGTAAATTTTGCATTGATCAAGGAATACTTTTCACCTGATTTCATCTGAAACTGGGCGACGCGGCAGCAGCGCTCAAATCAGAGACAAAAAGTTGTTGAATTCTGTACAGCAAAACCATTTTGTTCAGAAAGGGGCATGGTAGAATGCGCCAATAATTCGTTATGTTAATTTCTTTATCAACAGCCGCCGCACTCGGCACAGTCTGCCGCTCACTGCGTCTCGCGTCAGGGCATTGCGTTCTGGATTGTCCGGTAAAGTGTAACGTTCTGCAAGTCCCGCTAAGCGACTGCCCTTGCTGTCGTTTGACGGTTGATCGAATGAGTTTGCTATCATTTTTTAATTGCACTTGCGTGTCCGAGGTTACTATGGCTCGCTATACCCAGTTGTTCACGATTGCAACGCCGCTCGATCGCTTTCGGCAGTTGCTGGAGGACGTGCTCCAATCCTGCAACTGCGTGGTGATCTACGACGGTGAGGACTACATGGTGGCCCGCGAGAAACCCGGTGGCGTTACCTATGCCCAACTTGTCACGGTGGAGGTGCTGATCGATAAAACGGCGATCGCCACCCCCAAGGACGAAGTCCGCATGAATGTGGTAGTCAAAAACGAAGAACTGCCGCTCAAAAGCGATAACCACTGCTGGCGCATGTTCAGTCTGGTGAACCGTGCCGTTGCCGAGAATAATCACTGGAATCTGCTGAGCAGCACGGCGGGGTAAGGTTTGGCAACGATCCTGCGAGATCTGAGCTATCGCCATCAGTGGCTCTACGACAGCATTTCCCGTCTGGCGGCCGTGGCAGTGGGCGGCGAGGCCCGATTTCGGCAGCTTGCGCTGGCGGGGCTAACTTTTGACAAAAGCACGCAGATTCTCGATCTCTGCTGTGGCAGCGGGCAGACGACTCGATTTCTCGTGGAGCGATTTCCGCAGTCCGCTGATGAGCAAGCTCTGCCGGTTACCGGGCTGGATGCGTCTCCGCTGTCCGTTCGCCGCGCCCAGCAGAATGTTCCCCAGGCAACCTTTGTAGAGGCCTGGGCAGAGGACATGCCCTTTCCCGATGCTCAGTTTGACCTCGTTCACACCAGCGCTGCCCTGCACGAAATGCAGCCTGACCAGCTTCGGCAAATTCTCAAGGAATGCTATCGCGTGCTAAAACCCGGCGGCATTTTTGCAGCCATTGATGTGCATAAGCCAACAAATTCGCTCTACATGCCGGGTCTAGCCGTCTTTTTCTGGCTATTTGAAACCGAAACCGCCTGGCAATTCATTCAAACCGATCTGCCCCAACTGCTGTCAGAGGTGGGCTTCCAGACGGTCACTCAGACACTCCATGCAGGTGGGAGTTTGCAGGTTTTGCGGGGCGTGAAGCACGGAGGCGGTTCGGAATAAGAACGAAGAACGAAAAACGAAAAACGAAACTTCTTCTCTCTTCGTTCTTCTGTTTTCGTTCTTTTGTTTTCGTTCTTCCCTCTTCCCTCTCCCCCCTTCGCACACCGATCGCTCCCAAACCATGCCCTACGACGATCTGTTTCAGCAAATTTCCGATCTCGTCATGTGCCACTCGCCGAGCGGGGTAGAGGGCGAGGTGGATGCGTATTTGCTGGAGCGGTTTCGGGGGCTGGGCCTGGAGGCGTGGCTGGATGAAGCGGGCAATGCGATCGCCAAGATTCCAGGCCGCAATTCTGGAAAACGACCGGACGATGCGGCGCGTCCGGGGATTGCGATTACTGGTCACAAGGACGAAATTGGCGGCATTGTGAAATCGATCGGCGAGGCAGGGCGCGTGCAGGTGCGAAAGCTGGGCGGCGCGTTTCCCTGGGTTTATGGCGAGGGTGTGGTGGACTTGCTGGGCGATCGCACGACGCTAAGCGGCATCCTGAGCTTTGGGTCGCGCCATGTCTCGCACGAGTCGCCCCAAAAGGCGCAGCAAGAGGATCAGCCCGTGCGCTGGGAAGATGCCTGGGTCGAAACCAAGTGCAGTTTGAAGGACTTGGAGGCGGCGGGTATTCGTCCGGGTACGCGCATGGTCGTGGGCAAGCACCGCAAGCGCCCTTTCCGACTGGGCGACTATATCGCCAGCTATACGCTGGATAACAAAGCCTCGGTCGCCATTTTGCTTGAGCTGGCCAGAGTGCTGAAGGAACCTGCCCTGGACACCTATCTGGTCGCCTCTGCCAAAGAAGAAGTGGGCGCGGTCGGGGCGCTCTATTTCAGCCGGAATCGATCGCTGGCAGCGCTGATTGCCCTGGAGATTTGCCCGCTGTCTTCGGAATACCCGATCGCCGATGGGGAAGCGCCAGTGCTACTGTCGCAAGACGGCTACGGTCTCTACGACGAAGGGCTGAACCAGGAATTGCGCCAGGCCGCAGAGCAGGCGGGCGTTCCGCTCCAGCTTGCCGCCATCAGTGGATTTGGCAGCGATGCCTCAATTGCCATGAAAATGGGGCACGCCGCCCGCGCTGCCTGCCTCAGCTTTCCTACCCAAAACACGCACGGCTATGAGATTGCTCACTTGGGGGCGATCGCCAACTGTGTTCCCGTTTTGCAAGCCTACTGCGAGACAGACTGGCTATGAGGCGCTGCAAGAGGCGCTGCAAGAGGCGCTGCAAAGGAAGCCTTGGATTTAGGGAAATTAAGGGAACTCAGGCATACTCGGCTTTGGTAGGCCAAATCGGACGCAAATTAACGTAACTTGGACATTACTTGACATCAGCAGGTTTTCCACAGATCTTCCACCGCTTTCCCAAAACCCATGACGCAACCCCCTGCTCCCCAAACTGCAATAGCTCCTCCTTCCCCAGATTCAGATGCACTCCCCTCGTCATCGCCGGGATTTTTGCTTCAGCGCTGGCTCAAAAAGCTGCGCGGCGGGCTGGTGTTTGGGATTGGCTATATGCTGTCGCCGCTCTCCTGGTGGAATGATCTGGTGTTTAACCTGCCCGTGGCCTATGGGTTTGGATATGTGGTCAGCCGCTTTGCGCCAGAGACACTAATCCCCTGCACCATCGCCGGATACTGGCTCTCCAACGTGTTGGGCATTTTGATGATGCAGTGGGGAGTGATAGACGTGGTGCAAAATCAGCCCCAGCCGCGACATCTCAAACGAGAACTGCTGACCAGCCTGGCAACTTCCACTGTCTATACCGTGGTGATTTTGGCGCTGGTGCAGTTCAACGTGCTGCAACTGCCGGAGCTAATTGCCGACGATGGCTCGATTAACCTGCGGCCGCTGATGAGCTGGTTGGATTCGGTGTGGAGTTAGCGAACACGTCGGGATTGCGGTTGGGATTGCGGGGACTGTCTTGCTGCGATCGCCGCTCTGGTGCAGCCCGCTTGGGCAGGCAAAGCTTGGGCAGCCCGCTAGTGCAGCCCGCTAGTGCAGCCCGCTAGTGCAGCCCGCTAGTGCAGTCCAATTGTGCGGTCAGCGTAGGGTTCTGCCTATTGAGAGAGCAAAACCCCCGATCGCATCATCCACCCGCATGAGGGCAGTTTCGGTTGCCAGTGACATCGTAGAAGTAGGGGTGTATTACTCGACTTTTACGTATTGTCTATCGTCTTGGGAGGTCACTGATGACCCGCAACAAGCGCAATCGATGGCTGGCGATCGCCCTCGTCTCCACGCCATTGCTAATCGCAACCCCTGCACAGGCCGAAAACCCGGATCACGTCTTCCAACTGCTGTCTACCGGAGCCTGTGCCCGCTGCGACCTACAGGGGGCTGATCTGCAAGGGGCCCATCTCATTGGAGCCGACCTGCGCGGAGCCAACTTGCAGGGCGCAAATCTGCAAAGTGCCAATCTGGAAGGGGCAGACCTGGAAGGCGCAAACCTGACCTCGGCAAACCTGACGGATGCCTATGCCACCAACGCCAGCTTTATTAAGGCCAACCTGACCAACGCCAACCTGACCAACGCAACAGTTTTCCACGCCCAAACAACGGGGGCAACGCTGCGAGGCATTAACCTTGCGGGTGCGGAGACTGCGGGCAGCAATCTGAGCGTCGGCAGTGACTAAGCCTCTGTTCTCGCAACAAAACGCAGCCCAGCACCAAACGCGCTGAATCCAACGCGCTGAGCCAAACGCGCTGAATCTAACGCGCTAAATCCAACGCGCTGAGCCAAACGCGCTGCATCCTAAATCACCCAAACCTATCGCCTTAGCACCGACGTAACAATCACCGTCAGCGTTGCTGAGGCGATTAGCGTAAAGGCAAGCTGCACAACCCACTGGGTCGCCCGCTGATAGTCATTGAAGCGATCGTTGAAGCGCTCTTGTTCGTTATCCAGTTTCGTAAAGCCCTTGGACAACTGTTCAACATCTGTTGAGAGGGTATCCACCCGCGTCGAGAGCGTATCGACCCGCGTTGAGAGGGTATCCACCCGCGTCGAGAGCGTATCGACCTGTGTAGACAGCGTATCCACCTGCGTCGAGAGCGTATCCACCCGATTGGTCAGCGAGTTGAACTGGGTTGACATGCCAATGACCCCGGTCGAAAGCTGCTCTAGCCGGGTCAAGACCTGCTGCTCAAAATTGCTGCTGTTTTCGGATTGGTCTGGATGATCTGGATTAGTCGTCATGCCACTATCCTACCAAGCTGTTCTGCCTGGTGAAGGCGCTTTGAGTCGTCTCAATGGCTCCAAAAACTCCCAAAAATATCCTGAAGCGAGAGTGGATACGACGCTAGATATGGGATGATCTTGACTTACTTACGCTACGGGTTGTTTTATCAGGAGTTATTCTCCAAAGGACTGGGCAAGTGGCAATGATTAAGAACGACACCTGGATCAAAGAACAGGCAGCCGCTGGGATGATTAAACCCTTCGAGCCAAAACTCGTGCGATCGCTCGACGGGTTTCCGGTTATCTCCTACGGCCTCAGCAGCTTTGGCTACGACGTGCGGCTCTCGCCCGTTGAGTTTCGCATTTTCCGCCATGTGCCGGGCACGGTGGTCGATCCCAAGCATTTCAACCCCGCCAATCTAGAAAGTACCGAGCTACACGAAGACGAGTCTGGCCAATATTTCGTGCTGCCGGCCCACAGCTATGGGCTGGGCGTGGCGCTAGAGCGGCTGGAAGTGCCCGACTATATCACCGTTATCTGCATGGGCAAAAGCACCTACGCCCGCTGCGGCATCATTGCCAACATCACGCCTGCCGAAGCCTCTTGGCGCGGACACTTAACCCTGGAATTTTCCAATTCCTCCAGCGCCGACTGCCGCATCTATGCCAACGAAGGCGTGGTGCAGCTTCTCTTTTTGGAAGGGGAACCCTGTGCTGTGAGTTATGAGACGCGACAAGGGAAATATCAAGATCAGTCTGAGGTGGTGACGCTGGCGCGAGTATAGGTTCCTGCTCTGCTCGTCCTGCGTGTTGCTTTTTTAACCCTTTCTGCCAAGATTTGTCAGGAAATCCTACCGCCGGGGCTGAAGTCTATGAGAGTCAATATGCTCAATATGCAAAGTCTATTGGCAAATTTGCAAGATCATTAACAAGGTCAGTCAAGAGACACGGCGTTTCAGGAATCAGGGCCATGCCTTTGCCATCGGTGTCTTGTATGTGTCTTGTATATGCCTTGTACGTGGCTTGTGGATGATCGAGCAGTCAAGTAACCCAGTCGAGGATATTGTGAGAACCATGCTGAAACGATTTGAAAAGGCGAGTGTGGCATTGGCGACGGTGTTGGTTTTGGGCGGTGGGTCTTGGGTGGCGACGACTCGCCCGGCCGCTGCACAGGTGCTATTTGAGGAGCGGGGCAGCCTGGCCCCAATGCAGAATGAATACACCTTTGCGGGAAAGGCCGGCGACACGGTGACGATCTCTATGACCAGCACTGACTTTGACACGTTTTTGGTGTTGCAGTCGCCCTCAGGGCAAGAAATCGCCAGCAACGATGACTACGCCCGCAGCCTGAATTCAACAATTGTGATTACGCTGCCTTCTAACGGCACATACAAGGTGCTGGCTCGCTCCTTTTCGGGGCAGGGCGGCAATTATCTGGTGACGGTGCGCCCCGCAACGCCCTATGACCGGGCCTATTCTCGCGCGACCGAGGTGTATCGGACAGGGGACATGAACGCAGCGCTAACTGCGTTTAACGAAGCGATTCGTCTGGATTCCAGTCGTCCCGAAGCCTACCTCGATCGCGCTGATGTGCATTATGTCCAAGGCAACCTGAACGGCACGCGGGCAGACTATCAGCGGGCGATCGCCCTCTATGAACAGCAGGGCAACAGCGATATGGCTCAGATGCTCCGCGAACAGTTGACCTATCTGGACGAGGTTCCCCCGCAGTAGGAACTCGCCCCGTTCGAGGGGTTTCCTTTCGATGGGTTTCCTAAGGTTTTGCGATGACTTCTCGTGGGCACAACTCGCGAGAAGTCATTCAACTGCACCAGCCCCGACTCGGTAACCCTGACCCTAGTAAAGCGCCTGAATCCACTCCCACTCTCGCGCCAGCCCTTCTTTTAGAGAAACCTGGGGGGCGTAGCCAAGGAGTTGCTTTGCCTTGGACACGTCGGCGGCGGTGTGGCGGGCATCTCCGGCGGCGTTGCCAACGTGCTTGCGGCGCAATGGTTTTCCAGTGATTTCGTCGATGGTGTCTAGCACGTCCGTCAGCACGACTCGGCTCCCGCCGCCGATGTTGAAGGTTTCGCCGATAGCAGCCTCTACGCTGGCAGCAGCTAGATTAGCGGCGATCGCATCGCTGACAAAGGTAAAATCCCGCGTCTGCTGCCCGTCGCCATAGATTGAAATCTCATGGTCTTGCAGCACCGCCTTAAAGAACTTGTGAAACGCCATGTCGCTGCGTTGGCGCGGCCCGTAGACCGTGAAATAGCGCAGAATGCTGACGGGCACATTGAAATTTTGATAATAAAGCTGACACAGATGTTCGCCTGCCAGTTTGGTAATGCCGTAGGGCGAAACAGGCTGTGGACAGAGCGTCTCAGCCGTTGGCAGGGTTTCTGCATTGCCGTAGATCGAAGACGACGAAGCAAATACTAGCCGCTTTAAACTGGGAGCTTGCTTAGCGGCCTCTAGCAAAATCTGCGTGGCGTTGACATTGCGCTCGGTATACAGGCGGAAGCCCTCGCCCCAGCTTGCCCGCACGCCGGCCTGTGCCGCCTGGTGAAACACCACATCCACGCCTTCAAGCAGCATGGTCCAATTCAGCGTTTGGATGTCGGCTTCGATCAGGTGGAAGTTGGGGTTTTGCTCCGCCGTGGCGATGTTCTTGCGCTTGAGCGCCGGGTCATAGTAGTCGTTAAACTCGTCGATGCCAATCACGCGATCGCCCCGATGCAGCAGCGCCTCCGTCAAATGCGACCCAATGAACCCCGCCGCCCCCGTCACCACACACGTCGCCATACCTGTTGCCCACTCCTCTGGAATCGCCTGCTGTGCTAACCCTGCGCTGCCGTTTCAACGGGCGATGCGCTTTCCGGCAAATCCAGATTCTACACCCCAGTCAGAGGTCTGGAAAGGGCACAGTGTGACGGTTTTCAGCGACGGTTTTCCAGCGACGGTTTTTCCTAGCGCAAGTTTCCCAAACTCGCGGTCAGGCTTATTTCAGCCTTGTTTCAGCCTTATTTCAACCTTATTGGGGCGAACGGTTTAGCAGCGCCTCAAACTCTTGCTGCATTGCCTGCACGTCGGCAACCCTGGCCACCAGGACGTTTTCTCTGCCTGCATCTTCGAGCCGCTGCCGCCAGTGGCGCACCTGTTCGCCATTGTTCAGCCAAAAGTTCACCACGCTGTCTACCACGGCATCCAGGTTCCATCCCCGCTTTCGGGGCACCGTTTCCACGGATTCCAGAAATGCATCCAGCGTGCAGCGATAGGCTCCCAGATACTCTGCGCCCCGATGGGCAGGGGTGCTGTGCTGATGGCTAAAAAACGACAGAATGGGCGAAATGCCCACCAGTTCAAACGAGTAGTTCATAGCTGACTCTTACCGCTGGTTTAATCTCAGTGCTGATTGGTGAGGCGCGTTGATAGGCGCGTTTTTCCAAAAAAGTGATACAAACCGTAGATCGCTAAGTAGCTAAATAAAGAAGATAAAAGTATCAGAGACAACCCCACGAGCGGCTTCTGCCAGAAGCGCGATCGCCCAGTTGGTATGGGATGTAACTGTTTGAAACCCCCCGTAACAACATCTTAAGCATGGGATTTTAATGGCTCTATCTGAGAATCGGAAGGCCCTAGCCGAGCAAGTTCAAAAAACTTTGAAATTCAGCGCTTCGACCTGAAACGCCCTTGGGCTGTGGCCCTCGAAAAAGGCGAACGTCCGGCGTATTGGGGATATTTTGCGGGCCGCTTTTGGGGAACTGGTTGTGCCTTGGGTGAGATTGGGCAATCTCAGCACAGCGGGGCAAGCGGATTGGGTAACGAATAAGCTAGAATCATTACGGCTTCTTTACACGGAATCTAGTGCTTCGGCAAGAAAGAATTTCTTAAGAGGTGAGCGCTAGAGACTGGAGCTTAGAGGCTGGAGCTAAGAGGCTAGAGCTTGGAGGCGATCGCCCCCGGCACCGAGTCCAGAGCTTTTCCAGCGGCGTTCACCAAGCTTCTGTACCGACGGTTCCCTATAGGTTCCCCATAAAGGATTCCACAAAGATTCCTAAATCCCGCCCGCTGCTCTTTGCTAAACCACCCAGAGAGTGCTGGCACTGCCAGATTTCAACCCACCCCATTCACGCATTATTCACTTTCAACCGGGACTTCTCCTTATGACACTGCCGATTCGCAATGTTGCCATCATTGCCCACGTTGACCACGGCAAGACCACGCTGGTAGACGCGCTGCTGAAACAGTCCGGCACCTTTCGAGAAGGCGAGGAAGTCCCCGACTGCGTGATGGACTCCAACGCGCTGGAGCGTGAGCGCGGCATCACCATCCTGGCGAAAAACACTGCCGTCCGCTACAAAGACACGCTGATCAATATTGTGGACACGCCTGGCCACGCCGACTTTGGGGGCGAGGTGGAGCGAGTGCTGGGCATGGTCGATGGCTGCGTGCTGATTGTGGACGCGAACGAAGGCCCGATGCCCCAGACCCGCTTTGTGCTGAAAAAGGCGCTGGAAAAGGGGCTACGTCCGGTGGTCGTGGTGAACAAAATCGACCGTCCCCAGGCAGATCCCTTCGGGGCGATCGACAAGGTGCTGGATCTCTTCCTGGAACTGGGCGCAGACGACGACCAGTGCGAGTTTCCCTATCTGTTTGCGTCGGGACTGAGCGGCTTTGCCAAGAAGGATCTGGACGACGACAGCACTGATATGAAGCCCTTGTTTGAGGCAATTTTGGAGCATGTGCCTGCGCCCGTTGGCGACCCGGCCAAGCCGCTCCAGCTTCAGGTGACGACGCTCGACTACTCCGAGTATCTCGGTCGTATCGTTATTGGCCGCATCCACAACGGCACGATTCAGGCGGGGCAGCAGGCTGCGCTGGTGACGGAAACGGGGGCGGTGGTCAAGGCAAAAATCAGCAAGCTGCTGGGCTTTGAGGGGCTGAAGCGGGTAGAGCTAGAAAGTGCCACGGCGGGCAATATTGTCGCAGTGGCGGGCTTTGCCGATGCCAACATTGGCGAAACCATCACTGACCCCGAAAATCCCCAGGCGCTGCCGCTGATCAAAGTCGATGAGCCGACGCTGCAAATGACCTTCTGGGTCAACGATTCTCCCTTTGCGGGTAAGGAAGGCAAGCTGGTTACGTCTCGCCAAGTGCGCGATCGCCTCCTGCGAGAACTAGAAACCAACGTTGCCCTGCGCGTCGAAGAAACCGACTCACCCGATAAGTTTGCTGTGTCGGGTCGGGGTGAAATGCACTTGGGCATTTTGATCGAAACGATGCGCCGCGAAGGGTACGAGTTTCAGGTGTCGCAGCCGCAGGTCATCTATCGAGAAGTAAACGGGCAACCCTGTGAGCCGTTTGAACTGCTGGTGCTGGATGTGCCGGAAGAGAGCGTCGGCGGCTGTATCGAGCGACTGGGTCAGCGGCGCGGCGAGATGCAGGATATGCGCGTCGGCGGCAACGGTCGCACTCAGTTGGAGTTCGTAATTCCTGCACGCGGGCTGATTGGTTTCCGGGGCGAATTCATGCGCCTGACTCGCGGCGAAGGCATCATGAGCCACAGCTTTTTGGACTATCGCCCCCTGTCGGGTGAGGTGGAAACCCGTCGCAACGGCGTGCTGATTTCCTTTGAAGAGGGCGTGGCCACCTTCTACGCCATGAAAAACGCCGAAGACCGGGGCGTGTTCTTCATCACGCCAGGGACAAAGGTTTACAAAGGGATGATCATCGGCGAACACAATCGCCCCCAAGACCTAGAGCTAAACGTCTGCAAGACCAAGCAGTTGACCAACCACCGAGCATCGGGCGGCGACGAACTGGTGCAGCTTCAGGCCCCGGTGGAAATGAGCCTGGAGCGGGCGCTGGAATACATCGGCCCGGACGAGCTGCTGGAGGTCACGCCAGAGTCGATCCGCTTGCGAAAGATGGTGAAGAAGCTGGCAAAGCGCTAATGCCTCAATGGCAAGGACGTTAGACGTTAAGGATCAAAGGTTAGATCGGCACTCTTTTTGAATAGAAACCGGGATGAGGTAAGCTTTGTTCCGGTTTTTTGCTTCGTTATCTAGGCGGTTGAATCGAGCATGATGATCCTGAAATGGATAGCTGCGAATCGAAGGAAGCCGTCCGCAAAGCCCAGGTAGTGATCGACCAGCGCTGGCTGTGTCAGGCTAGAGAGGATAATCGGTTCGCCGTCTTGGTTGGGCAGGGTTACGTCGGGAAAGCGATCGCCCACGGTTAGGGTGGTAGTCATGGCTACGGCCCACGGCAGAGAGAACCTTCATGCTGACATACTGCTCCAGCCCTAGAATGAGGAAATCCTGAGCGTTTTTCCTAAAGCTCAAAAGCCTGCCGGGAACAGCGCTATACCAATCGAAAACCGCTTCAGAAATATGCCCAATATTGCGATCGCCACCTCTGAGCTTGACCTGTTGCGCTGTTTTCCCGTGCTGTTGGAACTGCGGCCGCATTTAGTCGAAGCTGAATTTGTAGCGCAGGTACGGCGACAAGCACAGCATGGCTTTCGGATCGGCTATCTGAGCGAAGAGGATGCCGTAAAAGCCGTTGCCGGATTCCGCCTGACAGAATCGCTGTCTGCCGGGCCGTTTCTCTATGTGGATGACCTGATCACCACCGAGTCGGCCCGTTCCAAAGGCTATGGCGAAGCCCTGTTTGATTGGCTGGTAGACTACGCCCGCGCCCACGGCTGCCGATCGCTGGAGCTAGATTCGGGCGTGCAGCGGTTTGCAGCCCATCGGTTTTACTTGCGCCAGCGGATGGCGATCGCCGCTCACCATTTTTCTCTGCCACTGACCTAGCGTTGACCTAGCGTTAACCCAGCGCTCCCAAAGTCAGCCCATTGCTGAAGCAGCGGGCGATCGCCCGCCCCAAAACCTGCTAAAACGGCACATCATCCTCCTCTTCTGCGGCATCTGCGTCTCCAGAATCGGTGTTCGCGTTGGGCAACTCTCCATCTAGATTGACCAATTGCCCATTGAACATCTGTGCCAGGCTCTTGGCCGCCCGCAGCACCTCGTCTTCGGCTTCCCAAGCTGGAATGGGGGGCGGCAGGGGTGAGACTTCGGGAAAGGGGTGGGATGGGGCGATCGCCGGAGTGGGGCGATCGGGTTCGGCAGCAGCGGGCGGCAGTGCAGTCGGAGCAGGTGGAGCAGTTGGAGCAGTCGGGGCAGTTGGCGATTGCGGTGGCGCGGCTGGCACGGGTGGCACACTAGCAGGCGCACTAGCAGACCCGCTGGCGGGCGCACTGGCAGAATTGGACGCTGCCATAGCCTCACCGCCTGCGGCCACCTCCAGCGTCACGCGGATGGCTTCGTTCTGGAGCTTGGCAAAGGCTGCTTCGATATTGGGCAGCTTGCTCTTGGCCATGTTGAACAAAGGCTGCGAGTTCACGCCGATTCGCGCCGTCTGCCCGTCAAACCCCAGCAGGCGACACTGCTGCCGCAGCAGGATCGCAGTCGAAGGAGGGTGCATCAGGCTGAGAACGTCTTGCCAGATTTGGGCCAGGTCAGCGGGTGGAGAAGCAGGAGGATTGGAGGGTTGGGGAGGTGGAGCGGG
>NZ_DVEA01000210.1:0-16643 GCF_015295965.1 Thermoleptolyngbya sp. M55_K2018_002 | reverse complement strand
CTGTGCAGACCTGATGAACCCCCGCAGCGGCGAACGTCGCGTCTCCACGGGTTCCGCCAGCAGCCGCTGGAACTACGCTATCTTCCAGGCATCAAGCAGCCAATATTACCTGCGCTATTGGGAACAGGCAGACTGCACCCGTCGGGGAGAAACTCGCTCGTTTAGCACTGAGCGGGAGGCGTATCGAGCGTTTATCTGTGAGCATGATCGAGAAAGGTGCGATCGCCTCCCCAACTAAACCCAGCGTAAGTCCCACAAAAATTTAGAGCATCGGGCAGAAATCGTCATAGACATGGCCAAATCTGCTCGATGCTTTTATTTAAGCTAGCTTAAGCCAGTTTCTGAGCAGCAGGATAGAGTCATAATCGATGTCAATCATTGTTTATTCTGAATTTTTGTTCTGATTTCCTGCTTTGTGCTTCTGGCTAATCGCGCTAGGCTTATCACATGAATCTGTTACAGAAGCCGCGTCGAGTTGCGATCGCCCGGCTTTTCTTCCGTTAGCATCCGAGGCCGTTGATGGCCTGAAGGAAACAAAGCGAGCCATTCAAGGGACTACGATAAATATATCGAACGCTTGATATACAAAAGACTGGTTTTGAATCCCCCACTTTAGTCAATGCCAAAGATTGTTGACCACGAAGAATATCGCAAAGAGCTGCTGAGCAAATGCTTTGAGGTGATTGCTGAGAAGGGCTACAACGCAGTCACCATGCGACAAATCGCTCAGCGTGTCGGCGTTTCTACGGGCACGCTCTATCACTACTTTCCCAGCAAGGAAAGCCTGTTCGAGCAGCTTGTGGGTTTTGTTTGCGAACAAGACTCCTTCGAGTTTATGTCCCGCACTGCCCACCTGGAGAGCGTTTCAGAGCGTCTCAGGGTGGGGTTTGAGCTATTGGCGGAGCGGGAGGAATACTTTCAGCACCAGACGCTGATGATGCTGGACTTTGCCCGCCAACTCAGCCTGGAAGAGGTGAACTGCAATGAAACGCTGCAAGGCTCGGTGGAGGGTACAGAGCAGGGCATGATGCACTGTCTCGGCATTGATGACATTGAACTGGTGCGCTTTTTGGGCAATTTTGTAGATGGACTGCTGCTGCGGCGATTGTATGTGGGCGATCGCACGTCGATCCCGCGCCAGGCCGCGCTGCTGGGCGAAATGCTGCAAGCCTATCTCGCGTCCAAGCAAGCCGCCCCCGTTAAACCCCCTGTTGAACCTTCTGTTGAACCCTCCGTAGAACCCCCCGTTGAAATCCCTGACCAAGCCCTTAAGCAAACCCTAGAAAAAAAGCTGGGCAAAGAACTGGATACAGCCGCGCTAGTGGGGGAGGAGCGCAACTGAGCCACCCTCAAGCGTCCTTGAAACCTTCTGCGGTGGTGGAGTTTGGGGCTAAACTTGGCTACCTGCGGTCTGCCTGAATTTTTTCAAAAAAGGGAGTGACAAATTGAAACAATGCGCCTATATTGTTTTATAACTCCTGTTCGATATAAATTGTCTTGGCGATTGCTCCGGCCTGGGTTTTGCCTATGCGGACTGCGACGGGTCAATTAACCCTCAAGTTAAAGAGCTTTTAAGTGTGAGCTTTTAAGTGCGAACTTTTAGGTACGAGCTTCTAAGAAGTTGGTTAAGGAACCGGGTTAATGCCCGCGCCTCAAGAGTCTGATACGTGTTCGAGTGCCGTGTTCAGTCCGTACTTCCATCAACACTGATTCGCCTCCTGGAAATCTAGCCACCCCCCTTTCCCCACCGTCTAGCTACTGTGTACACACAGTCTTCTATGCTTGAGCGGCGATGCTTTGATCCTCCCTAACCCCCCTTAAGTAAGAGGGGAACCGGAACCGAACCCAGAGTGACCCGAAGTGGGGAGAACGGAATCGGAAGTCTCCCTTATCAAGGGGGATTTAGGGGGATCTTTCAGAGCCTTACGCAAACAATCGAGATGGGTGTACGCGGCAACGACTATCTAACGACTATCTAGAGAGTTTCGCATGGCTGCTGACACTCTCTAACTTGTAAAGAGCTTGTAGAGGAGTTTGTTTGTGCGTCTCGATTTGCATATCGATCGTTCGATTTTTAATGACAGAAGTAACGACCGTTCGATATGCAGAAAATCGCTTCGTCAATTTTCGTTCATGCTTAACCGCAACCCGCTGATGCCTTTTCCAAAGCTCATGCGGTTCTAAAGCAACGTCGTGCTAGCTCGCCAAATTCTGGTCTTGCTTTCGGTCAGCCTTGTCCAAAAGATTGGCTACAAAATTTCTCCAAGAGCAGGTGTTCTTCTATGCAACCCATCAGTCCGTCCCCACTTGCAACACCCAACCTAAAACTCGCGTTTCTCCCAGTCAAGCAGGCCCGTCGCCGAGCATCTAGCGTCCTTTCGGTGCGTGAGCAAGAGGTGCTACAGCTTATCGTCGATGGATGCCGCACATCTGAAATTGCAAAACGACTACACCTCAGCCAAAACACTGTAAAGGTTCACGTTCGCAATATCTTTAACAAGTTTGGCGTGAATGATCGCGTGCAAATGGTTGTCCATGCATTTCGGAATGACCTGGTTCACTAAGTAAATGATCCTAATTCTTTGCAAGTCAGGACTTACGCACTTGCGATAGGCTCTTTGGGTTTTGGACGATTTTTCGCGGGCTGCACCCGCGAAAAATTATCCAACTGCGTAAGTCCTAGCAAGTATTTGTAGGATGTACTAGCGCCAGCGTAACGCATTAAATTTTTTCGGGTCAGTGCGTTTTTGGAAAGGATTGTTCTAATAAAAAAGCGCCATCAACTGGGCGCTTTCGGGTGTGAGGACTCAGTACAATGACTCAGTGAATAGGACTCAGTGAACAGCGAAATAAGCGACACATCCATCGATCCATTCAGCCTCAGGAATTGGGAGAGAAAAACTGCCCAATTCCTGATTTCAGAGCTAGATTACGCTTCTGCTTCGGTCGGCTCTTGCTGCCTTTTGGCTTTGTATTGCAGCACTGCCTGAGACAGTTCTGTTGCAACTAGCGTGATGAGCAGCGCGTCATCAATTTGTCCCAAGAACGGGATCATATCTGGGGAAAAGTCGAAGGGGCTGATGAGATAAATCAGCGATGCGCCGACGATCCACCAGCGGTACTTGGGGTTGGCAACCAGCTTGCGAAGCAACCCATAAAACGGCTGAGCAAAAAATTTCTTCATTTCAGTGACTCGATTCGCTTGACCACGACCTTACGTTATTCATCATCGCGGATTGCCCAGGGTTTTGAAAGCGCTTAGAGGTGCGGTTTATCGGGCTATTTTGGGGGTGAAAACCAGTCTTTGGGTGAGGGATGGGCGAGAAATTTTGGATTTTGGATGAGGGATTTTGAATTAGGGATTTTGGGCGGCCTTCGTTTGTTGTCTAATTCTTGGAACCTGCCTACTGATTCCTAATTCCTCAATGCAGAGTGTGCAGCTTGCGTCAGCGCTTTGAGGGCGGCGGCATCGGGGGGCGATTCGGTGCTGTCTAGGTTGAGCCAGAGCAGGTATTCGAGGTTGCCTGCGGGGCCGACGAGGGGCGACCAGGTGAGATTGGCGTAGCGCCAGCCGAGGGTTTGGGCAGCGGCCAACACCTGGGCGATCGCCCCTGCTTGGTCAGCCGCCTCTCGCACCACGCCCTTTTTGCCAATTTTTTCTTTGCCCACTTCAAACTGGGGCTTCACCAGCAAAATCACGTCGCGGGGCGGCTCCAGCAGGTTCCACAGCGCGGGTAGCACCTTGGTCAAAGAAATGAAGGATACGTCTACCACGCCCAAATCGGGATGTGGATCGGCTGGGCTGTAGAGGTCGGCGGGCATAAGGTAGCGCAAATTGGTGCGTTCGCGCAGCACCACGCGCTCGTCTTGGCGGATGCTCCAGGCGACCTGTCCATAGCCCACGTCGATGCCGTAGACTCGCGCCGCGCCCGCTTGCAGCAGGCAGTCGGTAAAGCCGCCAGTGGAAATGCCGCCATCCAAACACACGCGCCCTACAACCGGGATTTGAAAGTCTGTCAGTGCCTTGGCTAGCTTTTCGCCGCCGCGAGAAACAAAGGGCGATCGCGCTTTGACATCAATCTGAGCAGTTGGGTCAATTTCCGTGCCCGGTTTGTCGATCACCTGCTGGTTGACCCGCACTTCGCCAGCCCGGATCAGCCGTTGTGCCTGCTGCCGCGACTCGCACAGTCCCATTTCTACTAGTTGTGTGTCTAGTCGCTGCCGCGCCACGCGATCGCCCCCAGGGTTTTCTTATGTCGATTTTAGATTTTAGACTGGGGATGTTTGATTGGGGATTTTGGGTTGGGAGGTTTAGATCGTCTTGCCGAGCGCTTAGGGGACTTGGGGGGGAGCATGACTGGACTCTGGGGCAATCGCCGGAGCATGACTCTGGCAGGGTGTCGCCAATCAGCCAATGTCACTTAGCCAATGGAAGACACCAGGGTTTGCACAAAATGGCTGGCCTGATACCACAACTGGTCGGGGTTTAGCCCAAACACCAGCTTCACCAAAAATAGCAGGATCAAAATCGAAATCGCGCTGCTGATCAGCGACCCAGCGACGCGCAATAGCCAGCCTAGCAGGGGCAGTGCGAGGGCGATCGCCCCCAGGATAAGGGCTAGAGTCAGGGCATCTTCTGGAAAGTACAGGTTCATGGCAAAGCCTTGGTGCAAAATGGCTCAGCCAGCCTAGCATTTTCTCTGGATCAGCGGGTGTGCAGGGCGATCGCTTTTGGGGGCGGGGTTTGGAAGTTTTCTTTAAGAAACGCTGACTGGCACCTAGCACTTGCAAGAACTGCCCTATCTGGGGATCTCGCAGCCGTGAACTTACGGGAAGATAGAGTCTGAAAGCTAGTCCATCTCTATCAATTCTTGGTGTAAGCGAGTGAGCGCGATTCCCCCTCTGGATTTAACGCAGCAATTTCAGACCATCAGCGCTGAGGTGAATGAAGCAGTGCTGGCGGTGCTGGCTTCGGGTCAATATATCAACGGGCCGCGGGTGCAGCAGTTTGAGCAGGCGTTTGCGGCGTACATTGGTACATCGGAGGCGATCGCCTGCAATTCTGGGACAGACGCGCTCTATCTGGCGCTGCGGGCGTATGACATCGGCGCAGGGGATGAGGTGATCACCACGCCGTTTACCTTCATCGCGTCGGCAGAAACCATTAGTCAGGCTCAGGCAACGCCCGTCTTTGTGGATGTTGACCCGGCCACGTTTAACCTGGATCTGGCGCAGGTCGAAGCGGCAATCACGCCCCGCACTCGGGCAATTATTCCGGTGCATCTGTTTGGGCAGCCCGTGGACATGACGCGGCTCATGGCGATCGCCCAGGCCCACAACCTGATTGTGATCGAAGACAGCGCCCAGGCGGCCGGGGCCGAGTGGAACGGGCAGCGAGTGGGCAGCATTGGACAGGTCGGCTGCTTTAGCTTTTTCCCGACCAAAAATCTGGGGGCCTGTGGGGATGGCGGCGCGGTGACGACGAACGATCCGGCGATCGCCGCTCGGATTCGCGCCCTGCGAGAACACGGCAGCCGCACGCGCTACTATCACGACGAGATCGGCCTCACCAGCCGTCTGGATGCGGTGCAGGCGGCCATTTTGCAGGTGAAGCTGCGGTATCTGGAAACCTGGAATGAGCAACGACGGGCGATCGCCGCTCGCTATACAGAACTACTCCGCCCGATTCCGGGTGTGATACCGCCGTTGCCTATTCCTGGCGGCAAACCCGTCTGGCATCAGTACACCATTCGCCTGTCGCCGCTGCCTGCGGGAACTGTGGGTGGAGAATACCGCGATCGCGTCCGGCAGTCTATGCAGCAGCAGGGCGTTAGCTCAATGATCTACTACCCATTGCCGCTGCATCTGCAAAAGGTCTACGAACCACTGGGCTATGGCCCCGGCTCCTTCCCCATCACGGAGCAGCTTTGCCATGAAGTCCTATCGCTGCCCATGTTCCCCGAACTCACCCCAGAGCAGCAGGAGCGGGTCGTCTATGCCCTGAAGGATAGCCTGAATCCTCAGGGATAGCTGGAGACTGCTGCCTCCAAAAAACCTGCCCTAAACCTCCGCTTGGCTGACCAACTGATTCTCCTGCCTGAGGCTGGCTTCAATAAAGGCATCCAGTTCGCCGTTGATGACATCGGTTACGGCGGTGGTTTCGACGTTTGTGCGAACGTCCTTCACCATCTGGTACGGGTGAAACACGTAGTTGCGGATCTGGTTTCCCCAGGCTGCTTCTACCATGTCGCCCCGGATATCGGCAATTTCTTTGGCGCGTTGCTCTTTGGCAATCACCAGCAGCTTGGCCTTCAGACGGGCCAGGGCTTTTTCCTTGTTTTGAAGCTGCGATCGCTCTTCGGTGCAGCGCACCAAAATCCCCGTCGGCAGGTGGCGCACCAGCACCCCCGTTTCCACCTTGTTCACGTTTTGCCCGCCCTTGCCGCCAGAGCGCATGGTGGTAATTTCCAGGTCTTTTTCGGGAATGTCTAGCTCTACGGAGTCGTCGAGAATCGGCATCACCTCCACGCCCGCAAAGCTGGTCTGCCGCTTGTCGTTGGCGTTGAAGGGCGAAATCCGCACCAGGCGATGGGTTCCCTTTTCGTTTTTCAAATAGCCATAGGCGTAGCGCCCGTCGATCTCTAGCGTGGCAGATTTGATACCCGCTTCGTCGCCCTCCGACAGTTCCGATAGCGATACCTTATAGCCGTGGCTTTCGCCCCAGCGGGTATACATCCGCAGCAGCATCTCGGCCCAGTCTTGCGCGTCGGTGCCACCTGCGCCAGCGTTAATCGTCAGCACGGCACCCCGGTCGTCGTATTCGCCAGAGAGCAACTGCTGAAGCTCCCACTGGTCAAGTTCGCGGCTCATCTGGCTGAGGCTGTCCTGCGCCTCTTGCAGCAGCGATTCGTCAGATTCCAGTTCCAACAGTTCCAGCACTGCCTGGGCATCGTCCAGGGTGGTTTTCCAGCGCTGCACCTGCTCGACGTGGGATTTCAGGTCATTGAGTTCTTGCAGCACTCGCTGGGCCTGGGCCTGGTTATCCCAAAAGTCGGACTGCGAGGCGACCTGCTCTAGGTCTTGAATTTTGGCGTTGAGGGCAGGCAGGTCAAAGATAGTCCTGGGTATGACCCAGGCGATCGGACAACTGTTCGATGCTGCGCTTGATGTCGGACGAATCAATCATTGGGGTTTAGAGGTAGAAGAGGGTTTGGTTGAGTCTTGGGACAGGTGGTGAAGCGGCGTTGGATTCGGGTATTGCCTCACCGTTGATACCTGGACAGGGTTGAAAGCCAGGTCGTTGATTGCCCTAAGTCGATAGCGCTCCAGCCCAGTTCCCCCCTTTTTAAGGGGAGCTAAGGGTTAAAGGGGAGATAAGGGGGATCTTTTTAAGGAGGCAAGGGGGGATCTTTTAAAGGGACCAGGGGGGATCAAAAGGCTATAAAACACACCCTAATCCCTGGAATTCTCATTTTACCTCTGCGGCTGGGGCTTTGGGGGCGGCGATCGCCTTCGGGTAGGCAATCCGCTGGTGGTTAAACTGTTGCCACACCTGCACGAAGACTTCGGCAATGCGGGGCATTTCCGAGCGCTCTAAGCCCGAATCGACCAACTGGTTGTCTTGCCAGCGGGCGTAGAGGATGCGGTTGACCATCGCCAGCGCGTCTTTGGGCGTGGCATCCTTGAGCGATCGCAGCGCAGCTTCGCAGGAATCGGCCAGCATCACAATGCCCGTCTCGCGGGATTGAGGAATCGGCCCATCGTAGCGAAAATCCGCCTCGCGCAGGATGAGCGACGGATTGGCTTTGACGCGCTGCTGGGCCTCGTGGAAAAAGTAGCCGACCAGCATCGTGCCCTGGTGTTCGGGAATAAAGGCGCGGATGGCGCGAGGCAGGCGATAGCGGCGGGCCATGGCCTCGCCTTCGGTGACGTGCTTTTTAATAATGCTGGCGCTCACCCAGGGATCATCAATGCTGTCGTGCTTGTTGGGGCCGCCCATCTGGTTTTCGATAAAGCCCAGCGGATCGTGCATCTTGCCAATGTCGTGGTAGAGGGTCCCTGCCCGCACCAGTTCCACATTGCAGCCCAGTTCGCGGGCCGCTGCCTCCGCCAGCGTAGACACAAACAGCGTGTGCTGAAAGGTGCCAGGGGCTTCCTCGGCCAGTCGCTTGAGTAGCGGCCGGTTGGGGTTCGACAGTTCCACTAGGCGAATCGGGGTCACCAGGTCAAAGGCTTGCTCCAGGTAGGGACTGATGCCCAAGGCGACGATGCTCCAGGCAACGCCCAGCAGGCCCTGCGTCACCGAGGCCATGAGGATGGTGTACCAGACAATGCCGCTGCCGCCGCTGACGATCAGGCTCAGCAGCAGGTAGACCAACCCCTGCGTTAGCCCGACGGCTCCGCCCAGCAGGGCGAGTTCTTCGCGCGATCGCAGTCGGCCCGCCATCACCGCCCCCAGCAGGCTGCTGACCGAGCTGGCAAAGAGATGGCGACTGCCCACATTCATCCCCAGCGGCAGGGCCAGGCTGAGAAACGCAGCCACCGTTGCGCCCAGTGGCGATCCGTAGAAAGTGCTGACCAGCAGCCCTACGGCGGGGAGCGTCGTGGTCGATGCGCCAAACGCCAGCAGCACCGGGGTACTCAGCACCAGCAGCATGACCAGCACATAGTCGCGCCGTCGAAAGCCAGGGTGAAAGCGTCTTTCTAGCAGGAGAAATGCCGCCACGCCGCCGCTTACTAGGGCCGCGAAGCTGGTCAGCCCAAACCAGTTAATGCCGCGCTGGCTCAGCCCAAAGTGGTCGAGCAGCACAAAGTCTTCCTGGGTAATGACATCGCCCTGATCGACAATCACTTCGCCCCGTCGAATCGTCACCATGACTGGCTCGACTGCCTGGGCAGCCTGCTCTGCCTGGAGCCGAGTTTGGGCTGGGTCTTGGATCAGGTTTGGCTCGATGGCAGAAATCAGAAGCGTGCTAGCCAGGGGCAACGTGTTGGTGGGCAGGTCGGTTCCCATCTGAATGCGAATGGCATCTTTCAAAATGCTGTTTGGCAGACCGGGCGCAACTCCCTGGGTGAGGATTCGTTCGAGGGCGCGACGGATTTTGACTTTGGTATCCAGCCATTCGGTATCAGAGAGTTGCAGCACGGCAGGAGAATAGAGGCTGGCTCCTGCGTCCGGCGTGTTTGCTAGCTCCGCTAGGGCGATCGCATAGTTTTGGCGGGCCCGCACGATGACTCGCTTCAGTGCCGAAAAGTCTTCTTCCGACATCGAGCGTCGCTGATTTTGCAGTTCCAGAATGGCAAGCTGCTGAGCCGATCTCGACGGCGGCTCGCGCCCGCTGGAGGCTGTGGGCGCAGAGGGTAATGGCAGGCGGCTAGTGGTTGATTCGACGGCTGCAATGGTCGATTCCCACTCTGCCTTTGAGGTTTGCCGGAGATAGGATTGCGTCGCGGTCGATAAAGTGCCTGTAGAGATGTAGGGAAAGGGCCCGGCCATCTGGCGCAGCGCGTCCCCTTCGTCTAGGAGGCGCTGAATAGATTGGTAAATGCGCTGATTGACCGCTGGGTCGATCATCAGTACGGGCAGCGCACCCAGGCGGGCAGCCATCCGCTTTTCTTCGGTTGATTTGCTATCTAGCACCGTCGCATTCTCTACGGCCCGCAGCGTTTGGGGAGCAACGGTGCCCACGGCAAGCTGAGGCTCGTTATAGAACCGATAGCCAATCACGCTCGTCAGCGTCAGCACGGCCAGCAGCGCATAGGCCCGGGGATAGGCACAGGTCGAAGAAAAGGAAGACTTGCGACGACGAGCTGGGGGACAGAGCCAATCTTGCCCCAGCCGCGCCGCCTGGGAAACCTGGAGCCACAGACGGTTGGCATGTTCGCTAGAAAAACGAGCCAGCGGAGTACCAGGTTGCTTGCTAGGGCGCAGACTGCCTGGTCTAGAGCGATGTCTTTGCCGCCCCGGTTCAAACTGTTTGGAAAATCCTCGGAACAGTTTCATCAGCGCACCAAGTGGCACTTAATTAAAGGGCTGTGGCGATCGCACCAAATACGAGACGATTTTTTCTTAGAAAGAAGAAACAGGAATTCTTAACCGACGGGTCAAAACCCTAGAGCCATCTCGCCTGCTACAGATCTCTAGTATAAGCGAGAGGTTTCTTTACAAGAAGATAGAGCAGGGGTGCTGCGTGGGGCAATGGGGGAAAGCACTTTGAAAGCACTTTGGGGGAAAGCACTTTGGGGGATGCGTTTTACTCGCAGGATTGCACCTTTGCTATCCGCAGCACCAGCTCGTCCATCGTTGGGCGGACAGTTCGCACAGGCTGGTCAAAATGATTGACCAAGATGCTGATCGCCAGGGGCGGATGCTGGGGTGGCTCCAGATAGCCCGACAGTGAGGCGATGCCGCTGATGGCTCCGGTCTTGCCCCAGAGCCTTCCCTGCACCGGTGTATTGCGGAAGCGGCTCTGCAAAGTTCCGCTGCTGCCTGCCACGGCCAGCGAATCCCGAAACAGGCGGGCGTTTGGGGTGCGGGCGATCGCCCTCAAGGTTTCCACCAAAGATTCGGGGCTGGCCAGGTTTTTGCGAGCCAGCCCAGAGCCATCGGCGGGGGCGTAGCTGTCGGCGGATACGCCCAGTTGGGTCAGGGTTGCCTTTAGCGCCGCGATTCCAGCAGAGAGACTGTTGGCGGACTGGTCGGGCAGTTGCTCTGCCCCAAGAATTCGCAGCAGCGCCTCGGCGTAGAGGTTTTCGCTGTTGGCGTTGGTGGGTTTCAGCAGTTCCGACAGTGGTGCAGAGGCGATGCTGGCGATTTCGGGTTCTGTGAGGCGAGTGGGCGTGGTGGCGATCGCCACGGGGCCGAGCGCAATGCCCTGGTTGCGGAGCGATCGCCGCAGTCGGTTGATGAAGTGGCGGGTTGGATCGGTGACGGGGATGATTTCTAGCTCTGCGGCGCTGCCGACCCGCAGTTGGCCGCCCACCCGCAGCAGCAGTCGGTCAAAGGCGCGGCGGACGGTTGTAAATTCGGCTTCGCTGGCGGCGACGGTGCGAGAGCGATTGTCGATGGCCCAGCCAGCGCCATCGGCCGGGTCTTGCCACACGACGCGGAGGGGCTGCCCTATCGCCTGGGGAACCAACTGGAGGGCGATCGCATTGCCATCCACCATGACGCTGCTGACGGGTGCGCCGTAGCCCGCTTGGGCATCTTCCCAGTCCCAGTTGGGGTTCACCTCGTCGCCCTGGAAGTAGGAGGCATCGACCGTCAGGCGATCGATGCGGGCGATGCCCTGTGCCTTGAGTTGTGTGGTCAGCGTATCGAGTTGGGCAGTGGTGAGCGTAGGGTCGCCGCGCCCCACCAGCCGCAGCCGAACTTGCCCTGTCTCTGCGGTCTCACGGTCGCTTGCGTCTCGGTAGAGAGAGGTGCGAATGCGAAAGGCGGGGCCGAGGGCCGTCAGCGTGGCCGCCGTGGTGAAGACTTTGGCATTGGACGCAGGAATGAAAAACTGGTCTGCTTCGCGGGCATAGAGCGTTTCGCCCGTGTCGAGCGATCGCACCAATACGCCCCAGCGCGATCGCGGCACAGGCTCTGCATTCAGCAGCGCGTCCAGTTGCCCTGGCAAATCTGTCGCACAGAAACTGCCGGGAGATTGGGCGATTTGGGGATTTTGGATCTTGGATTTTGGATTTTGGGTACGGTCTGGGTTGGGAACTTGGCTTTGGGCGATCGCCGTGGACGGGTTCCCACTGCCCAACAGCGCTAGGAGCGCGGCGAAGACGATTGGGGCTTTCTGGCTGCGCTGCCAGCCACCCTGCCAGCCGACGCTCAAAGCCGCTCCTCCAGGGGCTTGCAGAAAGTCTCCACGCCCGTTTTTTGTACGTAAATGGCAACCAACGTCGCCAGATCGACTGGCAACACCATTTCGGCTGCTAGAAGCTGGATGCCCAGGGCGATCGCCCCTGTTTCCAGGTGACCTCGAACACCGGACTGGCAAACATAGACCCGCCAGCGCTTGGCAAAACCATCGAGCCAGCCTTCCGACTGATCGGGTTCCTGTCCTTCCCGCAGCGCTAGGGCGATCGCCGCATCTTCCAAATCTCCTTCGCAATCTTCCAGCATGGTCAATGCTGCCAGAGCCTCAGGATTTTCGGCTAGTTCGGCGCGATAACGAACCAATTCATCAGGCGAGACAATCATGCAGGATTTGGGCAAACGTAAAGGGGTGACGACTCTGGTACATCATAGAGCAGCGTTGAGCAGCATTGGGAAAGACGCGCCGTGAGTCTTCAGGAACCCAATGATTAACACGGCTTGCTGCAAGCCTGCGACACTCTTGCGAGGCACCAAAGTCGTCAACTATGAAACACTGCCAGATGAAACACTGCCAGATGAAACACTGCCAGACCCTGCCTACAGAGATCTTGGCGGCTTCTGCCAGCTTCTTGGGGCTTATAGTGCGCCCATGCTGGCTAGTCCCAAAATCACTCCCGCGCCAAGGATATGACCGAGAGAGGTCGTTCCCAGCAGCGCCCCCAAACCCATGCCGCCAAACATGTCAGAGGAGGGTAGCTCTGGCCCAACGCTGGGCTGTTGAATTGTGAATTTGCCAATGGCGATCGCCAGAATGTTGCACAGGATCATGACAATTGCCGTTTTGGGGCCCCATTCCAGGGTGGTGGGCACGGCAGCAAGTAACGGGGAAATGAACAAGGCTCGATCTCCTAAGTCATGAAAAGAGGAATGAATCAGAATGCTGATCTTTCCCACGCTCCGCAGGCCCCCGGCCAGCAAACCTGCCTCCCCGAAACCTCCGGCGGGCGAAAGACTAGCTTAAGGGCACTAGTATCAAAAAACGGACAACCTCTGGCATAGTTTGCATCAATAGTTAACGTTTGCTGCAACAAAATTCTACAAAGGGCGATCGCCCCCCGTCGCGCTGGTTGCGGGTTAGGTTCTATGCGTTTTGCTAACCAAGCCTGGAAAGATCCGTCATGATCGAGAGTGATAGTCTCATTTCTCCTTGATCCCCTTGCCCCTGCCCCCTCTCACCCCCGGAGGGACAACATGTCCAACCTACTGCCGCTGCGCGATCGCCAGGATGCCGGACAACAGCTTGCACCGCTGGTGGCTGCCGAGGTGAGCCTGCTGCGGTTTCGCTATCCCGATGCCCAACCGCTGGTCTACGCGCTGCCCAGGGGTGGCATTCCGGTGGCAGCGCCGATTGCCCAGAGCTTGCGCTGTCCGCTGGACGTGATGGTAGCCAAAAAGGTGACGCGCCCCGACAATCCAGAGTTGGCGATTGGGGCGGTGACGGCCGACGGCCAGGTGATGCGATCGCGCCATGCCGGGATGATGGAAACGCGAACATCGCTATGGCGGAGCGCAGTGAAAACCGCGCAGGCGAGCGCTCGTATCCAGCAAGACTTGTTTTCGGGAGGCATGAAGCCGCATGATCCCCGTGGGGCGATCGCCATTCTGGTCGATGACGGCATTGCCACTGGGCTGACGATGGCCGCCGCTGCTCGTGCCCTGCAAGCCAAGCATCCAGCGGCAGTGATCATTTGTGCGCCCGTTGCGCCTTCGCGGGTTGTGCCGTTTCTCAAGCATTGGGGCGATCGCATCGTCCTGCTGGCGGCTCCGCGCTCTTTTCTCAGCGTCAGCCGCTTCTATGTCGAGTTTCCCCAGGTCGAAACGGAAGAAGCCCTAGATATCCTCAAGCGTCATTATCAGACGCTCCAAGAGTCTGGGCTTTGTTAAGCTGAACTGCGTGGTTCTGTAAAACCTGCTTGTAAAGCCTGGAAACCTAAATGTGAAACCTGTCTGCAAAACCTGAATGAGAAATCTAGACGTGAACGCTGAATTCAGGCTTCTAGGCTCAGCATGATCAGCCATTACGTCGATGCCGGTGTTGCAGCAGCGTTCCAGCCGTGAAGTGCATTTAGGACTCGTCGTAGGCTTCCATATCTAGCAGGTAATAGTAGGGTTCTGCCAGTTCGGGGCGCTGGAAGGCGATCGCCCTCAGCAGGTGCCAGTCGCGCAGCCCTTCAAAGACGTTTGCATAGTCGTCTTGTTCGAGCCGCTTCGCCAGGTTTTCTACCTCGCCCTCGGTCATTTGGGCGACATCTTGCTCGCAAAAGTCCAATGTACGCATGGCTCGCCCTCCAAATTCCGACTAGTCAGAAAGAATCCTAAAGAACCCTTAGAAAGCAATTCCCCAGAGCAGACCCCCATCCATACCTCCGCGGGCTTCGCTGCCTGCGTAGGCTTCGCTGAGAGCCATAGACCTCTACATCTCCTATCCTATTCGCTCCGACTCGCTGACAACCGTATTTCTTCTGTAAAGTTTTGCGCCAATTTCAGCACCTCTGGGGTAATTTCGTGACCCGTTGATAGCTCGTGATACCGCACCGATAGCCCCGCCGATTGCAAAACATCGCGCGATCGCCGGGCCGCACCAATCGGCACCACCAAATCTTGCTGACCATGCACCATCAGCACGGGCGGCGGCAGCGCGATCCCCAGTTGGGGTGGCCCGTGCAAATAGCCGCTCAGCACCAGCAGCCCCGCCAGCGGCAGACTCAGACCGACCTCCAAAGCCATCGCACCACCCTGCGAAAAGCCCGCCAGCAGCGTTTTTTCCAGCGGTACACCCGTGATCGACGAGAGCGATCGCAGCCAGTCTGTCAGTTGGGCAGCGCTCTCCCGCAGTTTGGGCTGATGGACAAATTCTGGATCGCTCTCGAAGGAATAGCCATCGGGCAAGTCGTACCAAACGCGACCTGTGGGCCCGTAGGGATAGGGAAACGGCGCATCAGGAAATAGCAGTTGCATCGTCGGCAAATCCAGCATCAGCGCCAGCGAAGCGACATCCTGGGCATTGGCTCCCCAGCCATGCAGCATGACCAGCAGCGCTTCCGGCGATTTGCCGCTGCGAGGCGGAATGGAAATCGCTCTCAGAGACACAGTCTTCCTCTCGGTAGAAATTCAGCAGGCGTGTAAATCAGGATCGATGCGTCAGGATTGATGCGTGTGAACTCTGGATAGTGGCTTTGGGTGGTAATTTTGGGTGGTATTTCGGGTGGTAGTTTTGCGTGGTAATTTTGGGCGGCGACGCTAGAGACTAGAAGAGTTTGGCGCTAACCTTGCCTTGGCGGGGAGCCATGCAGCCAGGGTGCGAATTTAGCAAACCCAGGTTTAGACCTCCAGACGGCGATCGCCCTGAACGCAGTTCCATCAAAATCAAGCGCAATTCGATCAAATCATAAGTTTCCCCGCCCATTGTTTCCATATACTCTGAGTATTCTGAGGAAGCGTCAACCGCAGTTTTTTAGCAGTCCTTTAGTCCCTTCACGCAAGTGCGTCAGCCAGATGAACTGGTTAAGTGTTTTCATGAAATGGTGACGCGCGTGCGAGAAATTTTCAGCCGTCATACCGCCGTTATTCAGGTTCGAGTCGGTTTAGAGTCGTTTTTGAGTTAGTAGAGTGCCATGACCCGTTTAGCTCTTCTGAGCGTTTCTGACAAAACCGGACTAGTGGCGTTTGCCCGCCAGCTCGTAGAAACGTTCGATTTTTCCATTATCAGTAGCGGTGGCACCGCCGAAGCGCTGAAGGCGGCAGGCATCCCAGTCACCAAAGTTTCTGACTACACGGGTTCCCCCGAAATCCTGGGTGGGCGCGTAAAGACGCTGCATCCCCGCATTCACGGCGGCATTCTAGCCCGACGGGACGTTCCCCAAGACCTGACTGATTTGGAGACCCACCAGATTCAGCCGATTGACTTGGTGGTGGTGAATCTCTACCCCTTTGAGCAGACCATCGCCCAACCGGGTGTGTCGCTGGCGGACGCGGTGGAGCAGATCGATATCGGCGGCCCGGCAATGCTGCGGGCCTCGGCCAAAAACTTTGCCCATGTCACCGTGCTGTGCAATCCAGCCCAGTATGACGAATATCTGACGGAACTGCGGCAGGGGGATGGTCAGGTGTCGTTCGAGTTTCGCCGATCCTGCGCCTTGGCGGGGTTCTCGCACACGGCGAAGTATGACGCGGCGATCGCCACCTACCTGGCCGCGCAATCGGCAACCCGCGAACCCATTGCCGCAGAATCGGGCAGCGAGCATCCGGCTTCGATTTCCATCACGGGTCGCCTGCTGCAACCCCTGCGCTATGGCGAAAACCCCCATCAGCCTGCTGCCTGGTATCAAACTGGGGAATCGCCCACGGGCTGGGCAGCGGCAACCAAGCTCCAGGGCAAGGAGTTGAGCTATAACAACCTGGTCGATCTGGAGGCGGCGCGGCGGATTGTGGCGGAGTTTGACGATGCGCCCGGTGCGCCCGCCGCCGCTGTGATTATTAAGCACACCAATCCCTGCGGCGTAGCGCTGGGCAATACGCTGCTGGAGGCCTATACCAAAGCCTATGAAGCCGACTCGACCTCGGCCTTCGGTGGCATTGTGGCGCTGAATCGACCCATTGATGCAGAAACCGCGGCGGCTTTGACTCAGACCTTTTTGGAATGCGTGGTTGCGCCGGGGTGTGATGCGGCGGCGGCAGAAATCCTGGCGGCAAAGTCCAAAGTGCGCGTGCTGACGCTGCCCGACCTGCACGCCGGCCCAGCGCAGGCGGTGAGGGCGATCGACGGAGGACT
>NZ_DVEA01000353.1:0-16676 GCF_015295965.1 Thermoleptolyngbya sp. M55_K2018_002 | reverse complement strand
GCCCAATTTCTTTTACCATCCGCAAGCCTGGTGGTTCCTAGTTGTATTCGTCGTATTCCTAGTTGTGACTGATGTCGATTTTGGATTTTATGTCGATTTTGGATTTTAGATTGGCGATTTTGGATTGATGACTTTGGATTGGTGATTTTGGATGGCCAGCCTAAATAAGCCTAAATATCTGTCAAGGTTCCAACAACTTCATCATCTAGCGCTATTTGAGTGGCGCTATTTGAGTAGCGCTGTTTGAGAGATGTGTGTTTGAGAGATGGGAGAGAACAGAGATCCGCCGAAATGGCCGACATTCTGGAATCTGGCTGTGGCTTGCTGTAGTCCTCTCCGTTCCCCTCCCTGTGAACCCCTCTCCTCACCCAAGTCCTCCAGGAGGCTGCTGTGTTGTTTCAAAAACTTCGTCAGCTCAACATTGATTTGCTGAGCGTCGGCAAAGGCACCATTTCCCTGCTGCGGAATGCTGAAAATACAGACTCGGTGTATGACATTGAAGACGGTCTGCGATCGACCAAAGCAATGGCGCTGGCGGTGGAATACGTCAAGCGCGACGAGGCGATCGCCCGCCTGTTTGCAGAACGCTACATCGCGCCGCCGCCCGATCTGGATGCCCTGCTAAAGCTGCCGCCCGAGTCCCTCGGCTATATCTACGCTTCGACGCTCACCGCCGCTGGGTTCGACCCCAACTTTTATCGCAAGGTCGAAGTCACCGACGACATCACCTACATGCTGCTGCGCCTGCGGCAAACGCACGACATCTGGCATCTGGTGACAGGCTTTGAAACCAGCGTCTTTGGCGAACTGGGGCTAAAGGCCTTTGAACTGGCGCAGACCCGTCGCCCCATGTCAATCGTGCTGATTTGCGGCGGGCTGTTGAAGACCCTTACCGATGCGCCAGAGTCCCTCGACGGCATCCTCAACGACCTGTCGAAGGGCTACCGCATGGGCATGACCGCCAAGCCATTTCTGGCGCAAAAGTGGGAGGAACACTGGGAGCGTCCGCTGGCTGAATGGCGGCAAGAACTGGGCATCGCATAGGCGCTAGGCCAACCCGAAACCGTGACTATCGCAGCCGTGACTATCGCAGCCGTGACTATCGCAGCGCATAGTCGGGCTGATACTCCACCAGTTCCACCTCGTTGCCGTCGGGGTCGCTAACGTAGAGCCGCAGCCGCGTTTCGGGCGAGGTGTAGGTGTAATACTCAATGCAGTGCTTTTCTAGGTGCGATCGCATCGCTTCGGCATCTTCGATCACAAAGCCGACATGGTTGAACCCCACGCCAACATAGGCGCGATGAGCCGCCGCAGGTTCGTGGGCATTGTTCAGCGACATATAGAACTGCTCATTGCCTAGGTGAACCCAGCGATCGCCCCCATAGCTGCCTTCTGCCCGCACATACCAGTCGGGAAACAGCGTTTGATAAAACTGCTGGCTCACCTCCAAATCCTGACAAGACAGGTTGATATGTTCCATCCGTTTGAAGTTCATGACTGCCTCCAGCCCTTGTGTAAGGAGTGTCGTGTGTAAGGAGTGTCGTGTGTAAGGAGTGTCGTGCGAGGGGCGTTGTGGCGATGGGCGATGAACCTGATCTGGCCCTCTGGAAAGGGGCGATCGCCAAAGCCAAAAAGCCCCCACTCCTTAGTCATACTCATAATGAGTACGAGTAGATCTTCCCCTAATGGGGACTCCCGGATGGAGACTCCTGGATGAGGACTCCTGGATAGAGACTCAAAGGTCAGCTAATCCCACAGCTAATCCCACAAAGGGCATCAGGACTTGGACTCACGGTTTTACGGACTATCACGGTTTTACGGACTATCACAAACTCCTCACTACGGATTACTCGACGGCCAAAAACTGCCGATTCTCCTCGCGGATTTGGGCAGCGGCATCGTCGTAGAGGAAGGGCAGATAGGCGTAGCGGAGTCCCTGCGTAACGGGCGTGGCCTCATGCAGCAGCGAGCAAGAGAAGACCACTGCGCCGCCCGCGGGGGCTTCATAGGTTCGTCTGCCAAATTCGGGAAAGCGCAGTTTCCCCCCTTCATATTCGCCCGTGTTGAGGTTGAGCGACACCGCAAACCGGCGGTGGGCCGTACCTTTGGTGGTGTTGTCGCGATGAGGCTTGAAAAAGCCGCCGGAGTGGCCATCGTAGCAGGCGACGATGTGGCGCTCGATGCGCGTGGCGCGAAACTGGAAGGCTTTGGCGATTTCGGGGACGAGGCGATCGTGAATCCGATACATCGCCGCATTCCGCAGGGATTCGTCCAAAATTTCCTGGTCTTTTCGCCGCTTGAAGCTGTGGTCGAGCGCGGCAACGGTGCGCCCGCCCACCTCCCGCATAAAGCCCGACTCCTCGCCACCGTGCTGGTTGTAGTAATCAATCAAGGCTTCGCACAAATCTGGCTCGAACACCCGCGGCACCACCAGCACGGGCGCTTGCACGGCGGCGGGTTCGGCAGGGTGGAGCGGCGGCAGTTGTTCGAGGATTTTCACCAGCAGGGCGACGTGCTGTTCGGGCTGGTCGCCAAAGGGCAGCACCCCCAGCACCCGCAGCCGCTCATCCAGGATATACGTGCAGGGCGTGTAGCTCTGGGTAGCTTCGTCTAAAACGCCGTATTGGCGGCTCACCAACTGGTCAAAGTCCCAAAAAAAGCGAATGCCGGGAATGGCTTCCTGCACTCTGGCTTGCGCCTGATCTTCCGGGTCGATGCTGACTCCAAAAAAGCAGCAGTGGGTATCGTCGAACAGCGCCCGATGTTGGCACAGCAGCGTCAGCACTTGCTGACTAACGGGGACGCTGGTGGAGGCGAAAAAGCACAGCACCACGTAGCGGCCGGCTACCGAGTCGAAATGATAGCGGGGGTTGCTGGTGGAAGGGGCGGTGAACCAGGGAGCGGGTTCGCCCACTGTGAGCAGTGACCTGGCCATGGCAAAGTGTTTATTTTTCCATGCGAAGAACCTTATTAGGACTTACGCACTTGCGATAAGCTTGCTGGGTTTCGCACGATTTCTCGCGGGCGCAGCCCGCGAGAAATTGTCCAACTTCGTAAGCCCTAGTTATGTCCTAGTTATGTCAATTTTAGGTTTTGGTCTGGGGATGGGTCGTCCAATCATCCAAAATCCCCAATCCAAAATCAAGATGACGCGGGCGGCAAACGCTTAAACCCCAAATCTCTCCCTGTGCCTGCGTGAACCTGGGCTAGCTTTTCGTATTTTTTGGCATGGTCGATCAGGTCGGCCACCTCCTCATCGCTGAGGGAACGCACCACCTTTGCGGGAATGCCCACGACGAGCGATCGCCCTGGCACGTCCTTCGTCACCACCGCGCCTGCACCCACGATGCTGCCCGCCCCCACGCGCACCCCATCCAGCACGATCGCCCCGATGCCAATCAAACAGCCCCGCTCGATATGCGCGCTGTGGATAACGGCCCGATGCCCCACCGTCACGTAGTCTTCCAGCACCGTTGGCTGCCCCGGATCGCCATGCAAAATTGCACCGTCTTGAATATTCGTGCAGCGCCCGATCTTAATCTGTTCCACATCGCCGCGCACCACCGCGCCATACCAGACGCTTGCGCCCTCCGCCAGCAACACCTCACCGATGACCGCTGCCCCCGGCGCAATAAACGCCGCCCTGGAGAGATCTGGGGCAGACCAACCGCTGGTGCGATTTTGCTGTGAATTTTCCGTGAAACCCGTAGACAAGCTGTAAACTCCAGTCAAATTTCTTAAGATTGCCAGGATTCGCGCCCTTGCTTCCAGCGAATACCCGTAGAATTGTTTCTAGCTTTTAACTGAGAAAAGCCTAAGAAAAACCCAAAGTTATAATAGAGCCTTGCTGATGCTAGATGGAGACTACGCGGGTCGCGATTTCATGATGAACCCAGCCCTACAGTACCCAATCTTCGGCCCGGAGATTCAGTGTCCCCACTGTCGTCAGACAATTCCGGCATTGACCCTGACCGATACCTATCTATGCCAGCGCCACGGAGCTTTTGAAGCGAATCCCAAAACGGGCGAACTGATCCACCTCCAGTCTGGCCGACACTGGCGGCAGTGGGATAACGAGTGGTATCGCCAGCACACGCATCCCGATGGCATCCGATTTGAAATCCATGAAGCGCTCGATCGCCTCTATACCCAGGGCTATCGCGCTACCCGCGTAATCATTGCCCGTCGCTACCAGGATTTGATCAGCACCTACCTCGACCGCAGTGCCCCTTGGCGCGGCCAGGCAGACGCTAGCACTCGCCCCCGCCTCTACGGGCTGCCCGTAGAGTTCAGCCCCGATCCAAAGGAAGAGCCGTGCTGGGATGTGATTAACTTTGACCTGGAGAAAGAGCCAGGTGCGCCCGTACGGTATCCCTACTTTCGGCTGTTTGAGTAGCTTGCGCGAGCCATGCACCACGCTTCGATTCGCACCGCCGACATCTTTCGGGCGATCGCCTTTTATGAGCGGCTGGGCTTCACGGTGTGCGAACGGTTTACGGCGGGCATCACGCTGGGCTGCTGGATGGAGGGACTGGGCGGACGCATCGAGCTATTGCAGGTTCCCCAGCCCAGGGCCGCAGCAGATGCCTTTGGGGATGAGCATTACACGGGTTATTATCACCTGTCGTTTGACCTGACGGAAGCGGTCGAGAGTTTGCCGGACTGGCTGGAACATTTGCAGCAGGATTTTGCCCAGGCGGCCGCCGCAGGCGAGGGCGATGCGCTGAAGGTGCTGCTGGAGCCGACGCAGCAGATGATCGGCGATCGCATCTACGAAGTCGCGTTTGTGGCAGATTCCGACGGGTTGCCGCTGGAGTTTATCCGGGTGCTGGGGGAACGGGGAGGCGCGTAGTCGCTGCCCAAGTCCACCTGGGGGCACTCGCTGGATGCAAGGCGCAGATAGCGGCGACACTCGTCGGGGCTGAGCTGGCGCAACGTGCGATCGCGGGCCAGCTTGAGCAGCGTATCCCAGGTTGCCGCCCACAGATACAGGCGGCCGTTGCTGGCCAGCGTGGCGACGTAGCTGCCGTCGGGCGTAAAGAACGCCCGCTGAATGGTGACGGGCGACTCGGTAGCGGGCCGCAGTTGGGCCTGCTCTGCCCCTGTGCGGGGGTTCCATAGGCGAGCCGTGCCATCGCTGCCCGCGGTGACGAGCGATCGCCCATCGGGGCTGAACTGGGCATCCAGCACTGGGCCCTGATGGCCACTCAGCACCATGCGCGGATCGCCCGTGGTGGCATCGGAAATTCGCACTGTGCCATCGCGAGTGGTGGTGACAAGGCTCAGCCCGTCGGGGCTAAAGCTGGCGCTGGTGAGCGGGGCCGTGTGGCTGAGAATGCCCTGTCGCCGGCCAGTCTGGGCATCCCACACAATCGCAGTGTGGTCTGCGCCAGCGGTAACAATTCGCGTGCTGTCTGGACTAAAGCGGGCCGTGGCGATTCGCGACGTGCTCCCTACGGGAATTGCCCCCTGATGCCCCTCCAGCGCTGCCACCAACTCGCCCGACTCGACCCGCCACAGGCGCACGCGGTCGTCGCTGCCCAACCCCAGCAGCAGCCGATTATCAGGACTAAACGCCAACTGTTGAATCGTAACGGGATTGCCCGATGGATTGCCCAATGGATTGCCCGATGGATTACCGGACGGAGATGTAGAACCCAGCAAAAGCTGGTGCAGCCGCGTGCTGGCGGCTGAGCCACGTAGCGGTTGCTTGTCAGCCGACTGAACCCGACGAATCTCGAGCTGCCCTTCGCGAGTGGCGATCGCCATCAGTTGCCCATCTGCACTCAGCGCAAAACTGGTCAGCCCCGATGTGGCCCCGGCATCTGCCACCCGCGCAGCCCGCGCTGAGTTTTGCTGAAACCGGGAGAGAATCTGCTGGGTGATGCTGGACTGCTCTTGCGTCTCTTCGGCAACGGTTCCAGAAGACGCGGGCTGAGATGCAGTTGCGTCAGCGCTGGAATCGGAGTCCGCAGCAGGGCGATCGGGCGGCATCCAGGTTTTGATCTGCTGCCAGAGCGTTTTCGGATTGAGCCGATGCAGATGGATTGCGTCGGGCATCTCCTGGGCTACGGTTTCAACGTAGGGATCTGTCGAGCGATCGGCGTAAAACGCCCAGTTTTGCAAGATGCCCTCAGCGGTGACCAGCGCCAGACTGAGGGTTCCGGGCAGCGGAGCCGTCGAGTCGAGCAAACTGTCTTCGGGTTCTGCCAGCAGCGCCTCCGCAGCGTCCTCCGCCCGTTTTGCGGCCAGGGTGAACTTGGGGCGTTGGCGCAAGCTCTGGGGAGCCGCATCGCGCCGAATCGACAGCAGCGCCCCATTTGCCGGAAGCCCGATCTGTCGCCCGCTGCCCCGTTCGTCGCCAGAAGAGGCGGTTTTACTTTGCAACGCTGGCGCGATTCGCGAAGCGATCCCTGCGGGAATCGCTGGCTGCACCCCGCCATCGGGCAGAAACGCCAGCCAGGACACACCACCCTCTGGAATAGCAATGCTGGGCAGTTCCCCGCTCGCCTCAGCCGACCATAGGTAAACATCACCCGCGTCATCTCCGGTTGCCAGGTGGGTTCCCCCAGGGCTGAATTGCAGGCGGGTTACAGGGCCACTGGGGTTTTGCAGTAGCGCCACAAGCTGCCCCGTGTGCGGGTTCCAAAGCTGCGTGGTGGCCCCGCTGACGGCGGCCAACAGATTTCCTCGCGGGCTAAAGGCGATCGCCCGCACGATGGGCTGCGGAGTCTTCCCCCGCCCCACCGAGAGATCTTGCTGCACCTGTCCAGTCCGCAAGTCCCACACTCGGATAGGTTGCCCAGGCGACACCGCCGCCAGCAGGGTTTCATCGGGGCTGAACTGAAGCTGGCTCAGGGCGGGCGGCCGCTGAGCAGTCTGGGCAAACCCCGTGAGCGTCATCTCCAGCGTACCCGTTTGGGCATCCCACAGACGCGCGATGCCATCGGCTCCCGCCGTTGCAATCCACCGGCCGCTGGGGCTATAGGTGGCGTGCAGGATACCGCCCGTGTAGGGCAGCGCAATGTGCTGCCGGAGATCGAGGTTGCCTGCGAGCGTCAGGGCCGCCGGGGCCGGGGGCGTGGGTTGCGCTGGGTCGTTTGCTTCAGCAGTTGCGTCTGCTTCTGAGGACTCCGGCTGAGCGGGCGTAATTTTCCAGATCTGCACCATACCCGACTGTCCTGCGATGAGCAGGGATGGTTCCTGGGGGCTAAACTGGAGCGTCTGGATCGGCCACTCTTGGGTGAGTTGAGCCACCTGCTGACCGCTTTCAACGTGCCAAAGGGAAAGGGTACGACTCCCATCGAGATCGCTTCGCGGATCGCCCACAGTTGCCAGCCAGTTGCCATCGGGACTGAAGCGAAGCTGGGTCGCAGGCTGGGTCATCGGCAGGGTTTGTGCCAGAGTTCCGCTGTCCACGTCCCAGAGGGAAAGCTGAGTCGCAGATTTGGCGGTCGTGTCGGCGTTGTGTAGCAAAATCGCTGCCAGTTTCTTGCCGTCTGGGCTAAAGGCAATTTCCGTAATCTCTGCCTTAGCGTCGCCGGGCCCAGTGAACACCCGCAGCGGCTTGGCGGTCGTGTCGGCGTAGATGACCTGATCGGGGCTGGCTGTGGCGAGATAGCGGCGATCGGGGCTATAGACCAACTGGCGAATTGCGCCGCGATGCCCCCGCAGCCAGATTTGCAGCCGCAAGTCCTGGAGCGCGGCCCGCAGGCTCGATTCGGCTTCGTAGGTTGCGCCCTGGGCCGCTGCCAATCGGCTGACCACGAGGGCCGCCATCGCGTCTCGGTCTGGCTCTTGCAACATCGACTGGGCGATCGCCGCCCGCGCCCGCGAGGTGGCCACCATCGTCTGGTAATCTTTCTCAGCCTGCGTTTTTACGGTGGTGCGATATTGCCCCAACGACAGCGCCACCGCCAGCGCCAAGGCAGACGGCACAGACACCTTCACCCACATAGCCTTGCGACGAACTCGACGGTTTTCGGCATCGCTGACGCTGAGAAATTCTCGGGCTAGGGTCGAAAGCTCCTGGGGATAGGTCTTCTGGAAGCTGATGGCATCCTGGAGGCGATCGCTCCCTAGCAAATACTCGTGCCGGGTGGGTTTGCCCAGCTTTGCCCACTCCAGCGCCGCCTGTTCGATCCGCCGCTGGCGACGCAGCATCTCGCGGCTCTCATCCAGCCATCCCCGCAGCAGGCTCCAGTTGCGAATCAGCGCCTCATGCACCACGTCTAGCAATTCTGCTGATGGACGGCTCCACGCCTTGTCTTCCCCGCGATCGCTCTCGCCGCCCCGATTGGTGACAACGAGCTTGCTGGCAACCAGCTTTTCCAGAGTGCGCTCAATTAAAGACCTTGGAAAAGCAGGGCTGACCAATTCATCTTTAGCAGCCCGACGGCGCGTGTCTTCTGTGCCTTCGCCCAGCCGAGTCAGCGTCAGGAAAATGCGCCGTGCCGCTGCCTGCTCATCTGGTTCCAGACTGTTATAAATGTCCGTCGCCCGCTTTTGTAATGTGCCGCGCACACCCCCAAGCTCTGTATAGGCATTGAGCGTTAGTTTGGAGGGTGCGCCTTGGGGCGATCGCTCGCGCTGTTCCCACAGTTCCCGCAGCGTATATTGCAGCAGCGGCAATTCCCCCGGTGCCCCAATCACATCCAGCAGCATGGTGTAGACGAGATTGGGTTCGCAAATCAGCCCGGCCCGTTTGGCAGGACGCACAATCGTATTTTTAATCTGCTCATAGCTCATGGGCAGCACCTTGAGAATCTGCCGCTTGATCTGAGCCGCCAGCCCCGCATATTGCAGGCACTTGCCAAGAAAATCTGCCCGCAGCACGACGACTATGCTAAAGCAGTCTTCGGACTGGGCCAGAGCGCTGGTCAAGCACTGGAAAAACTGCTGCCGCAGGGTCTCCGCCTGAGAGCCACAGCAGAGCGTAAACACCTCCTCAAACTGGTCGATAATCAGCACTAGGCGCGGGCGGACGGCCCCAGCGGGCAGCAGGGACACGGGGCTGGAAATCGAACTGCTGGGCAAACTGGCGCGAACCAGTCGTGCTAGCCCTGTGCCGCCGCTTTGCAAAAAGGTTTCTGCCCGCTGGATTTGCTCTGCCCGTTCGATCTCTGGTGCGCCTGGATCGACAAAAGCGCTGGCCAGACTTCGCATGGGGTTCTCACCTGGGGTAATCAGCTTGAGCCGCCAGCGATCGCTGCCTGCGAGCCGCTGCCCCTGGCGCAGTTCATGCATCAGCCCCGCCCGCACCAGCGACGATTTGCCGCTGCCCGACGCACCCAGCACCGTGACAAAGGGACTCGTGCGGAGTCGTTCGACCAGTTGATGGGTCAGTTCTTCGCGCCCGAAGAAGAAGTCGGCGTGTTCTTCCTCAAAGCACTCCAGCCCGCGAAAGGGGCAAATCTCCGGCTTTTCCGGGGTTTTGGGGAGAATGGGGGAAGTAGCCGTGCCGCAGCGCGTCAGGATGATTTCGCTGCCGGAGTTTTCAAACAAGGGCTGCTGGAGTTCGTGCTTGAGGCGATCGCTCACCCAGGCCGTCAGGTAGTGCCCCGTCACAGTGCCCGTGCTGGCGTGGCGCGGGTCTAGCCCTTCCAGCAGCGCTTGGGTCAAAACGCTGTAGTCGCTATGGAGCGATTCGTAGGCGGCTTCATATTCCCGCGAGGCGGCGATAAACAGGCGATCGGTTCCCGTCCGTGCGCCGGGGTCTGCCTCCAGCATGTTGAGCAACTCGCCGCTGTGGCAGCAGTCCAAAATTACAATTCGCTGCCGCACCGGACTTTCTTGCAAGAGCCGCCGTAGCCAGTAGAGCGACAGTCCGTAAAATCCCGCATCAGGGTTGGCATCGCTGACTGCGAGATAGCCTTCGTGAATCCCCGCTTCTTTTTGAATGCCATGTCCAGAGAAGTAAAACAGCGCAGTCTGGGGAATATTGCTGCCTTTGGGCTTGAATAAATTGACCAGCGCAGTTTCTAGATCTCGCAAAAAAATGGGCGTTGCTTGACCAATTTTGGGCTGCCCTGCCTGCACGACTTCGGGCAGTCGCTGCACCCGAAATTCGCCGTAGGTTTGCAACATTTGGGCGATCGCCTCTGCATCTCTAGCAGGGGCTTTGAGCGGCTGTAAAAACTGGTAGGCATTAACGCCAACAACGAGTGCATCCCGAGACATGACCCAACTCCTCACACACAACAAACAAGGCTAGCTGTAGTAACTTCGACGATGGATTTGACGATTAATACCGCTATGGATAGACATAAGAACTTAGACGAGAAGAGTAGACTAAGACAGGTGAAAAAAGAATTCCGGCTGTATTAATCGAGTTGGCGATCGCAGGCTAAGCCCACTAAAAATAAATCAAACAAATCAATCAAACAAATCACTGAAACAAGTCACTTAAACCAGCCAGAAAAACCAAGACTGGAAAATCGAAAAAGTGTCTGAAAAAGTCGTCAAAAACTAACGGCAAGCGTTCTTCACGATGTCCGCATCTGGATGTTCTCAGTTTCTAAAGTTATCTAGAAGGCGGTTATAAACTTGCGTAGCCTAATTGCGATCGCACAACCTTATAGAATTTCCTTGCATCGCGAGGTGCGTTTGCCCAGGCGAAGCAGGGGCTTCGTGATCGCTCACGACCCTCACGAGCTATAGAAACGCTGCCTATAGAAACGCTGCCAAAAGGTCAATCTAAATAAAGTCTGTCAATGCAGACGCTCGATAGAGCCAGTCATTAGAGAGAATTTCACAACTTGGCTCCTTGAAAATGGTCTTTGGCAACTACGGGAAACCACTGATCCTTAAAAGCGCTTAGCCAACGAAGCCTGATTTTTCAGCCTGGTTCGCTAAAACGCCCTAAAGTTTTCAGATTTCACCCCTTAATTTTTCTCGCGTGTCCCTCGCTTATGTTTTGTTTTTGTTTCATTTGTCAGCAATGCGACACTCTCAAGAACAAGATCAATTAGAATTGAAAAAACCTGAATAGGCTTTACTAATCCAACTATAGTCAAAACCATGTTTTAATAAAAAGAGGGCAAAACCCCCCATTTGAAAGCATTTCAACCCTTTATTAATCGATATTAATTAGGTCTTTAAGACGCAAAAAAACCTTACGTCAATCCGCCAAGACGCTGAAGGTTTTAGAACAGTTCCATTGATTGTTATCGATCGTAAGATTGGTCTTAATGCGCTTATGTATTATCCCGGAGTTTACCTTTTGAAATCTGGTACGGTGGCGATCGCCCTGCGTATTTTCTCTGAATTTACTTGCGTGGTATCCGTGAAATATGGCGAAATGATTCAAGCTTGAATCTTCACAAAAGATTTGCACAACGCCTACAACACGCCTGATGAACCGTTTTGCTCCGCCATTTGCCCGAAGTTCGACTCAAATCAGCACGGATCTCAACTCTTATTAACCTCCACACAGCCATCCCAGACCTGCCATGTAAAATGAGGGAGTCGAGCTAGGGGATCGGACTGCCGATCCGTTGTGCCTATCGAAACGATTTTTGGCAACTTGCAGGGACTCAAGCCCAGCCAGATCAAGCAGTTGCAGCGGCTCTATCACCAGCGACTTCCGGGCGATCGCCTGACGACCCCCGAATTTGCCCAGCGCCTTGCCGCCGTCAGCACCGAGATTGGTCAGCCCGTTTGCGCCTATATTAATCGCCGGGGACAGGTGATTCGCGTCGGAGTGGGCACTCTGCGACAAACGCAGATTCCGCCACAAGAGCTACCGCGATATGGCGCAGAGCGTCTCAGTGGCATCCGCTGTGTGGCAACGAAATTCAAGCCAGAACCCCCCAGCAGCGCCGCCCTCACCGCAATGGCGCTGCAACGGTTAGATGCACTGGTGCTGCTGGTGATGACGGGTGAGGGCTTTGAGCGGCGGGGCGGCGGCGCAACGGGGTATATTCGCGAAGCCTATCTGGCACACCTGATTCCCCATCCTGAAGCCAACTGGACGGTCTCGCCACCCCTCAGCCTCGATCTGGTTAGCCAGCAAGACTTTCTGGAGCTAACAGAAGGGCTGGAGTCAGAATTTCGCCGCGAGTTTGTGGCGCAGCAGGTCGAAGTCGATCACGATCGCGCTCTGCTGGTGGGCGTGATGACTGATAACCTTTCGGCTCAGCAGTTTCAGGCAGGGCTAGAGGAACTGGCGCGGCTGGTAGAAACGGCAGGCGGCGACGTGGTGCAAGTTCTCTCGCAAAAGCGGGCCCACCCCCATCCCCAAACTGTGGTCGGAGAAGGAAAAGTCCAGGAAATTGCCCTGGCTGCCCAGACCGTCGGCGCAAACCTGATTGTGTTTGACCGAGACTTGTCGCCTGCCCAGGTGCGGAACCTGGAGGCGCAAATCGGCGTGCGGGTCGTCGATCGCACCGAAGTCATCCTCGACATTTTTGCCCAACGCGCTCAGACCGGGGCGGGCAAACTCCAGGTGGAACTGGCGCAGTTGGAATACACCATGCCCCGGCTAACCGGGCGAGGGCGCGACATGTCTCGACTGGGGGGCGGCATCGGCACGCGAGGCCCAGGGGAAACCAAGCTAGAAACCGAGCGACGCGCAATTCAGCGGCGGATTGCCCGACTGCAACAGGAAGTCAACCAACTCCAGGCGCATCGGGCCCGGCTGCGACAGCGCCGACAGCATCGAGACGTGCCTTCGGTGGCGGTGGTGGGCTATACAAACGCGGGCAAATCGACGCTGCTGAACGCGCTGACCAATGCCGAGGTATACACTGCTGACCAACTCTTTGCCACGCTCGACCCCACAAGTCGCCGCTTGGTGGTGACGGATGCCGAGACTCAGGAACCTGTTGAGATGGTGCTGACCGACACGGTGGGCTTTATCCACGATTTGCCGCCTTCGCTGGTGGATGCCTTTCGGGCAACGCTGGAAGAGGTCACCGAAGCGGACGCGCTGCTGCATTTGGTTGATTTGTCGCATCCGGCCTGGCAGAACCAAATCCGCTCAGTGATGAAGATTTTGGGCGAAATGCCGATTACGCCGGGGCCGGCGCTGCTGGTGTTTAACAAGATTGATCAGGTGGATGGCGATACGCTGGCGCTGGCTCAGTCGGAGTTTCCGCAGGCGTTGTTTATTTCGGCGGGCGATCGCCTCGGTCTGGGAACCCTCCGACAGCGCCTCCTGCAACTGGTTCACTATGCCGTGTCGATGAACGCAGAAATGGGCGAGCTTCCCGCATCGGATTCTCCTACCCAGCAGTCTCGCCGCTCCTACGACTTCCCCTAGCGATGGGCCGAGATTGGAAGAATCAAGCCCGGATGACTCCTGATCCAGGCTTGATTCTTTCCGTAAAAACCGATAAATTCACTAAATCTTTATAAAGAAAATTAAACTTGCCTGTTAACTTCCCAGTAGACATAGGTAAGCATCAGATGGCACTTCGCTTTAGGAGTTTGGTCATGGGTTCAACCAATCAACCGACAATTTTGGTGACGGGGGGTGCAGGATATATCGGCTCCCATGCGGTGCTATCGCTCCAGCAGGCGGGATACGAGGTTCTGGTTCTGGATAATTTGGTGTATGGGCATCGGGAGCTGGTCGAAGAGGTTCTGAAAGCGGAACTGATTGTTGGAGAAATTGGCGATCGCCCCCTGCTCGACCAAATCTTTGCCAGTCGCACCATTGATGCCGTCATGCACTTTGCCGCCTATGCCTATGTGGGCGAATCGGTCAAAGAACCCGCGAAATATTACCGCAACAACGTGGTCGGCACGCTGACGCTGCTAGAAGCCATGCACGCCGCTGGGGTCAACAAGCTGGTGTTTTCCTCCACCTGCGCCACCTACGGCATTCCCAGCGTCGTGCCCATCCCCGAAGACTATCCCCAGAACCCCATCAATCCCTATGGCGCAACCAAGCTGATGATAGAACGGGTGCTGAAGGACTTTGGCACGGCCTATGGCCTGCAATCGGTGATTTTCCGCTATTTCAACGCGGCAGGAGCCGACCCAGCCGGACGGCTCGGCGAAGACCACAACCCTGAAACCCACCTAATTCCCTTGGTGCTGCAAACGGCGCTGGGGCTGCGCGATGCCATTCAGGTCTTCGGCACGGACTATCCCACCCCCGACGGCACCTGCATCCGCGACTATATCCATGTGACCGATCTGGCCTCGGCCCATGTGCTGGGGCTGGAATACCTGCTCAGCGGCGGCGGCAGCAACATTTTTAATCTGGGGAATGGCAGCGGCTTCTCGGTGAAGGAAGTCATCGAGGCGGCGCGTCAGATTACGGGCCGGGACATTCCGGTGAAGGCGTGCGATCGCCGCCCTGGAGATCCTCCCGCTCTGATCGGCAGCGCCGACCGGGCCCGGCAAATTCTGGGCTGGCAGCCGCAGTATAGCCGCATTGACGACATCATTTCCCACGCCTGGGCCTGGCACCTAAAGCGGCACGGCAGCACCCTGGTTGCCTCATAGCCAGGGTTCCAGATTATAGGCAGGACTTAGCACTGGACTTATGCACTTGCGATAAGCTCCTTGGGGTTTGGACAATTTCTGGTGGGATGTGCCCGCGAGAAATTGTCCAACTGCGTAAGTCCTAATAGGGTTCATCAGGTTTCCAGAAGCAGAGCCCAACGTCTTTGAAGCCAGATTGCGATAAATCCACTCGGCAACCCGGTATTCTAAGCAGCAAGGGGCCAATGACAGTTTGAGTGATGCCACTCGGAGCGATCGCCCTTCGAGTGGCGATTTTTATGCTTCTGTGATTTTTATGCTTCTGGATTGACATCTGTGTTGACATGAGGGCGATCGCCAGCAGCTTGAGCCGTTGAGCCAGCAGTTTGAGCCGTTGAGCCAGCAGTTTAAGCCAGCAGATTGAGCCAACAGCTTGAGCCAGCAGCTTGAGCCAGCAGCTTGAGCCAGCAGCTTGAACCAACAGATTGAATAGACAAATCGGTGTGGGAACCTGTGAAGTATTTTTTTCTATCGGATGGTTGGACGGTGGGGCGCGTGTGGGAATTTGGCGGGCTGTGGGATGAGCGGGCCTGGCGGCGACCGCCCCATATCCAGCGGATGCAGCTTTCTATCGTGGAGCGGGGCGAGCGCCTCTGGCTGCACCAAGTCGAAGAGTCGGTGCTGATGGTAGAAGTCTGTCCATCGCCTACGATCCAAGCAGACGGATCGAGTGCATCGATTGGGCAAGTCGTGCTAAAGCGGCTAATCACGGCAGAACAGGTGTTAGAACTGTTGTGTGGAGCCGATCTGGAGGCAAAATCCTAGTCTCCACTGGACTGCGGTCAACTGTAGTTAACTGCGGTCAACTGTAGTTAACTGCGGTCAACGGTTAACTTTACGGATTCAGCCATGACGCTTCCGTCAATCGATTCCTGCCATTCCCAGTCCAGATCTCGATCTTGGCTGCTGCTGTTCACCAGTCTAATCGGCGGTCTGAGTTTGCTAGCTGCGCTGGTGGGGCAGAGCGCTCAGGCTCAAGCCCCAAACCTGCCGCAGACGCTAGAAGCGGCAACCCGTCAGGATGAGGCCGATCGCCTGCTGCGAGAGGGCGTACAGGCCTATAGCGCCAGTCAGTTTGCCGTTGCGCTAGACAGATGGCAGGCGGCTCTGGCGATTTATCAGGAGTTGGGCGATCGCCCCGGCCGCACGGTTGCGCTAACCAACATTGGCGAAGCCCACCGCAGCCTGGGGCAATATGCCGAAGCCATTGCTGCCTTTACCCAGGCGCTCCCGATTGCCCAGGAAACGGGCGATCGCCGTCGGCAAGGGCTGATTTTGGGCAATTTGGGCGTGACCTACTATGCCACGGGCGACTATACCCTGGCCCTGGAAAATTTGCAGCAGGCGCAAGCCATTGCTCAGGACGTGGGCGATCGCGAGGGCATCGCCACAGCGCTGCTTAATCAGGCGGTCGTCTATCGGGCGCTGGGACAGCCAGAGGAGGCCGATCGCCGCGTGCAACAAGCTCGGACGGCTGGCGGCGAGGGAGAGGTGGCTTCGCAGCCCGCTGGGGAGACAATGACTCAACTGGAACGAGAACTGCGAATTGCCCAGGAACAGGGCGATCGCCAGGGCGAGGCTGCGATTCAGGGGGCCATCGGAGTGCTGTGGCTCAACCAGCGTCAGTATGACCGGGCGATCGCCGCCATGCAAAGCCAGTTGGACATTGCCCGCGAGATTGGCGATCGCTCCCTCGAAGCCACCGCGCTCAACAACCTGGGACTGGTGCATGTCGAGCTTCAGCAATATCCCCAAGCGATGGATATGCTGCAAGACTCGCTCCTAGTGAAGCAGGAAATTGGCGATCGCGAGGGCGAAGCCCGCACCCTGGCAAATCTGGGGCGGCTCTTTTTGGAGCAAGACCAGCCCGCGATGGCGATCGTGTTCCTAAAGCAGGCGGTGAACCTGTGGGAAGCGCTGCGGGCCGGGCTGCAACAGACCAACCCCGACATTCAGCAGACCTACACCGACCGGGTAGCCAGCACCTATCGCCTGCTCGCAGATCTACTGCTGCGCCAGGATCGGGTGCTAGAGGCGCAGCAGGTCTTAGATTTGCTCAAGGTGCAGGAACTGGACGACTATCTGCGCGACGTGCGCGGCAACGAGCAGACGGGGCGCGGCATTGCCCTCTCTGAGGAAGAGCGAAACATGCTCAACCTCTACGATCGGGCGATCGCCCAGGG
>NZ_DVEA01000438.1:0-16730 GCF_015295965.1 Thermoleptolyngbya sp. M55_K2018_002 | reverse complement strand
CCTTGGCAGCCGCACGACCCGGCGCTCTGTCAGAATGCGAACGAGCTTGCCCGCCGCCTGAGCTACTTCCTGACCCGCCGCCCGATCGCCCGCGCCCGCCCGCCTGACGATTGCGCCCGTTAGGGATGGGTTCTGGCTTGGCGTTCAGGTCGGGTTCAAAGCCGGGGACAATTTCCTGAGGGAGCGATCGCCGGATCAGTTTTTCGATATCCGCCAGCAGCTTTAGCTCGTCCACGCAGACCAGCGATGCTGCCTCGCCCTCGCTGCCCGCCCGCCCCGTGCGCCCAATCCGATGCACATAGTCTTCTGGCACATGCGGCAACTCGAAGTTAATCACATGGGGCAGTTCGCTAATGTCGATGCCGCGAGAGGCAATGTCCGTTGCCACCAGCACTTGCAGGCTGCCGTCTTTGAACTGAGCCAGAGCGCGAGTGCGGGCGGACTGACTTTTGTTGCCATGAATCGCCATCGCGGGAATCTGATGATTGCCCAGATGCTTTACTAGATGGTCTGCGCCGTGCTTGGTGCGAGTAAACACCAAAACTTGAAACCAGTTGTTCTGCTGAATCAGGTGGGTCAGGAGCTGGCGCTTTTTGTGGCGATCGACGGGATACACCTTTTGCGCCACCAAGTCAGCGGTGGCGTTGGGCGGTGCCACTTCAATGGTGACGGGGTTATGCAGCAAGCCGCTGGCGAGTTTCTTGATTTCGTCCGAAAATGTAGCAGAAAACAATAGGTTTTGGCGCTGTTTGGGCAATTGAGCCAGGATGCGGCGAATATCAGGCAAAAAACCCATATCCAGCATCCGGTCGGCTTCATCCAGCACCAAAATTTCCACCCGCGACAAATCCACCGTGCCCTGCTGCACATGATCCAGCAGTCGCCCCGGCGTAGCCACCAGAATATCTACCCGCCCGCGCAACCGCTGCACTTGGGGCTGCATTCCCACACCGCCATAGACGACCGTAGAGCGCAGGGGCAAAAACTGGCCATATTCGCGGATGCTTTCTTCGACCTGGGCGGCGAGTTCGCGGGTGGGCGTGAGGACGAGCGATCGCACGGGAACGCGCGGCATGGGCCTGCCAGGAGAAGCACCACGCCCCGATGCCGCCAGCAGGTGCAGAATCGGCAGCATGAATCCAGCGGTTTTCCCTGTGCCCGTTTGGGCGCTGGCTAGCAGGTCGTGCCCTGCTAATATGGCGGGAATGGCTTGTGCTTGAATCGGAGTCGGCTGAGTGTAGCCGCGTGCAGTCACCGCACGGACGATTTCATCGGTCAGACCGAGATCAGAAAAGGACATTAAAACTCCAAAATAGATTCGATCTGCGCCGTTTGAAACGCCAGCCTGCTGCAAATCGAGAAAGGGGTATTTCAGGACAGATTCTTGGCGCACTGGATTGAAACCTGTTGGATGGAAACCCGTTGGATTGAAATCCGTTGGTTAAAACCAGTTGCTCTGAAACTAAAGGATCTGAGGAATGCTCTTAGAATTGCCCAGTGCGGCCTCAGACTGGAATAGCGTGCCGCGAACCTGCATCTTAACAGATCTACGGCAGAATCTATGTTTGGGCGTTTGCTTGCAGGTTGGAGATCTATAAATTGGCTGAACAAATCGGCTGAACAAATTGGCTGAACAAATTGGCTGATAACTCCAACCCCTTGACCCAAGCAGATCCCGCGATCGCTGCAAGCCAGCGTTTTGGCATCCGGTATCTGTCTGACAACTCGCGGACACCTCATAAAATGGAAGGACTTGAGCGTAGTGCTGGTGTTGCGCTGCTGACCAAGAGCCTCAAGTTTCACAACGACTCCTAAAGTTCAGAATGGCTGAAGCGATCGCCCTCACCCCTGCCCAGACTATTGCCGGATTTCACGCCCTGTCTGAGCCGCTGCGGCTGCAAGTGATCGATGCGCTGCGGACTCAGGAAATGTGCGTGTGTGATTTGTGCGACGTGCTAGATGTGTCGCAATCCAAGCTGTCGTTTCACCTCAAGGCGCTGCGCGAAGCAGGGCTGGTCATCGCTCGTCAAGAGGGCCGCTGGATATACTACAGCCTGAATCTGCCGCAATTTGCGCTATTGGAGCAGTTTTTGGCAGATTTTCGCCGCTGCGGACAGGCTCGTCCGGGTCGTCCCTGTGCCTAGCATGGGGGTCTGCCAACGGACGGCTAGGGGCCGTTTGAAGCGGTTTTTTAGCTCAGGCGCATGATTTAACAAATCGTTGAAAGTTTCTGTGTTGCAGGCCACATTGCGGCTTGACTCATCGACTTTATTTGATGTATCAATATTTCTTAGTTTGTCTAGGTTTATTTCACAAGTTTGACTCAGGCTGCTGATTTGGCAGGTTGAGGACGATGGGCCGAACTGAGCAGAGGTTTTAGCTCCGGCGGATCTTCCAGTCAAGCTTTAGGTAGGCTGCTAACCCAGCCAATTAAGGTTTGAGACAAGTTTTTTGCAATTTTTTGCGATCGCTATAAACAAAACTTAAAGCGTCTGTGTTCCTGCCAACAAAGGTTTCCTAGCTGCACGATTGGACAATCGTGTTCACTAGCAGACCAACGTTGGTCTAGCCCTGGATGCAACTCAGGAGTAAGGCTATTCATGAAAGCAATTATCCAAGCACTCAGCAATCTTTCTAAGATGCAAAAGATGCAAACTAAGATGCAAAATTCTTTGGTTCGATATTCTCTGGTTCGATATTCAGTGATAGCGATCGCCACCAGCCTAACCATCGCAGCCTGTAGCGTACCCACACCACCCATCATCACAGAATCGCCCGGAGTGCCCGCCGCCACCGACACCACCGGAAAGCCCGTCGCCCCAGCCGAGGCAACCATCACCATCGACGGCTCCAGCACGGTCTATCCCATTACCGATGAAGTCGTCAAAGAATACGCCTTCGAGCGCAAAGATCATCCAGAAGTCAAGGTCGAGTTTTCGGGCACCTCAGCAGGCTTCCGCAAATTCTGTGCCGGCGAAACGGATATCAGCAACGCCTCCCGCCCCATCAACCGGCGCGAAATGGACGCTTGCAAATCTGCGGGCGTTCGCTACTACGAGCTACCCGTCGCCTACGATGCGCTAACGGTGGCCGTTCATCGAGACAACAACTGGGTCGATTCGCTGACCGTCGCAGAATTGAAAAAAATCTGGGAACCCAGTGCCGAAGGCCGGATTACGCGCTGGAACCAGGTGCGTTCGACCTTCCCCGATCGCCCCCTCGAACTCTACGGCCCAGGCAGCGACTCCGGCACCTTTGACTACTTCACCGAGGCGATCGTAGGGGAAACTGGAGCCAGCCGCAAGGATTACACCGCCAGTGAAGATGACTACGACCTCGTGCGCGGCGTTCGCAACAACCCCAATGCCTTGGGCTATTTCGGTCTTGCCTACTTTGAAGAAAGCCGCACACTGCTGCGGGCAGTGCCAATCGACAACGGCGCAGGCCCCGTCGAACCCTCCGCAGAGGCGGTTCGAGAAGGGACCTATCAACCCCTGGCACGACCGCTGTTCATCTATGTCAACGCGGATTCGGTTGAAAAGAACCCCAAGCTCAAAGAGTTTGTAGAGTACTACCTCAACAACGGCCGATTTTTGGCCAGGGTGGTAGGCTACGTGCCCCTGCCCGATGAGGTCTACAACATTGCGCTGACCCATTTCCAAACGGGTAAGGTGGGCACAGTATTTGCTGGAACCGCCCCCACCAACCTGAAACTGGAAGACCTGCTGCAAAAAGAAGCCGCCTTCTAGCAGCACTCGGCAAAACGCGGGCACGGTGTAGTCTCAGGGCTAGGCTGTGCCCGCTTGATGTCAAGCCTTACTCTGCAATCTCCCAGCCCCTAACCTCGCATGACCGCTACACAAGCTTCTCCCATTAAAGTTGGCATCAATGGCTTTGGCCGGATTGGACGGCTGGCGCTGCGGGCAGCCTGGGACTGGCCCGAACTGGAGTTTGTCCACATCAACGAGGTCAAAGGCGGGGCAGACTGCGCGGCACATCTGCTGAAGTTTGACTCGGTGCATGGGCGGTGGGGACATGCGGTGGCGGCGGAAGGCGATGACCGAATTCGCATCAACGACCAATCCCTCAGCTTTAGCGAATACAGCAGCCCTGGTGATGTGCCCTGGGAAGAATATGGCGTGGATCTGGTGCTGGAAGCATCGGGCAAGTTTCGCACGGTAGAGACGCTGGAGCCGTATTTCAAGCGCAGCGTGCAAACGGTGATCGTGGCGGCTCCGGTGAAAACGGGGGCGCTGAATGTGGTGATGGGTGTGAATGACCACCTTTACAACCCCGCCGAGCATCACCTGCTGACGGCCGCCTCTTGCACGACGAACTGCCTCGCACCCGTGGTCAAGGTGATCCACGAAGGCATCGGCATTAAGCACGGCGTGATCACCACCGTCCACGACCATACCAACACGCAGACCATCGTAGACGCGCCCCATAAGGACTTGCGCCGCGCCCGCGCTACGGGGATGTCGCTGATTCCGACGACGACGGGTTCTGCAACGGCGATCGCCCTCATCTATCCCGAACTCAAGGGCAAACTCAACGGTCTTGCCGTCCGCGTCCCTCTGCTCAATGCCTCCCTCACCGACTGTGTGTTTGAAGTCGCCCGCCCCACCACGGTCGAAGAGGTGAACCAGCTTCTCAAAACCGCCTCCGAAACCGCCCCGCTGAACGGCATCCTCGGCTACGAAGAGCGCCCCCTCGTCTCCATTGACTACAAAGACGATCCCCGCTCCAGCATCATCGACGCGCTCTCCACAATGGTCATCGACGACACGCAGGTAAAAATTCTGGCGTGGTATGACAACGAGTGGGGCTACGCGAACCGGATGGCGGAACTGGCGAAGAAGGTGGCCGTCCTGCGGGCATGAGGAAGCGTCCTAAACCCATCGTCAGTGACATATAGCCGTGAAATACAGCAGCGAAATACAGCAGCCTCACGTCCCATCCCCAAACCCCACTACCTCAAACGCTTTATGACTGCTACCCAAGCTGCCAACGTCAAAAACTACGCTCTTGTCACCTTGGCCTATTGGGGCTTTACGCTGACAGACGGGGCGCTGCGGATGCTGGTGCTGCTGTATTTCAACGAAATTGGCTATACGCCGCTGGAAATTGCGTTTCTGTTCCTATTTTACGAAATCTTTGGCATCGTCACCAATTTTTTGGGTGGCTGGATTGGGTCGCAACTGGGGCTAAAGGTGACGCTGTATGCAGGCATTGCGTTGCAGGTTGTGGCGCTGCTGATGCTGTCGTTTTTGAACCGCGACTGGGCGCAGTGGTTTGCAGTGCTGTATGTGATGGTGTCGCAGGCGTTTTCGGGAATTGCCAAAGACCTGACCAAGATGAGTTCCAAAAGCGCGATTCGGCTAGTCGTCCCGCAGGAGGCGCAGTCGTCGCTGTTTAAGTGGGTGGCAGTGCTGACGGGTTCCAAAAATGCGCTGAAGGGCGTGGGCTTTTTCTTGGGGGCGGCGCTGCTGTCGCTGTTTGGGTTTGAGCGATCGCTCTGGATCATGGCGGCGGGTCTGGCGCTGATCCTGCTGACGGGCTTTTTCTTGCCCAGCGGCATGGGCAAGATCAAGTCCAAGGTCAAATTTACACAGCTTTTTTCCAAGAGTCGGGAAATTAATATCCTGTCGCTGGCGCGGTTTTTCCTGTTCGGTTCGCGTGACGTGTGGTTTGTCGTGGGGCTGCCCGTGTTCCTGCGGAGCGTGTTGGGCTGGTCGTTCTTTCAGGCGGGCGGTTTCCTGGCCTGCTGGGTGATCGGCTATGGGATGATTCAATTCCTCGCGCCATCTTTGCTGCGTCGCTTTAATGGGAATCAGCCGCCCCGCGCTGCGACGATTCAGTTTTGGACACTGGTTCTGACGGTCGTTCCAGCGGCGATCGCCCTCGGTCTGACCACTAATCTTCCCCCTGATGCGGTGATCGTGGTGGGACTGATGCTCTTTGGCATCATCTTTGCGTTCAATTCAGCCGTTCATTCCTATCTCGTGCTGGCGTTCACCGATGATGACAAAGTAGCGCTCAATGTTGGATTTTACTATATGGCAAACTCGGCTGGGCGGCTGGCGGGAACGGTGCTGTCGGGTCTGATCTACCAGCTTTTTGGGCTGGTGGGCTGTCTCTGGGTGTCGAGCCTGTTTGTGCTGGCGGCCTGGCTGATCGAGTTGCGGCTGCCCGACCCCAAGCCGATGCCTGCTGTCGCCTGGAAAGGGGGCGATGGAGACTAGGGAGGGCGATCGCTAGAATATAGGCTGCGTGAGATGCTGGACGACTGCCGCCACCCGTTTCACGATCTCCCGTTTCACGATCTGTTGATCGGCCTTCCGCTTACCGTGATTGTTTATGTCATTTGATAAATCTCCATCCCCTCTTCAGCGCGTGCAGGCAGGCGGACACCTCAGCTTCTTTGAGCGATACCTGACGCTGTGGGTGTTTCTGTGCATTCTGGCGGGCATTGCGCTGGGCCGCCTGTTTCCCAATGTGGCGATCGCCCTCGACCGCATGAGTGTTTATCAGGTGTCCGTTCCAATTGCCATTTGCCTGTTCTTCATGATGTATCCCATCATGGTAAAAATTGATTTTTCGCAGGCAAAGCGGGTCGCTCGAACGCCGCGCCCGGTGCTGCTGACGCTGGTGGTGGACTGGTTCATCAAGCCGTTCACAATGGTCGCCTTTGCCCAATTCTTTTTGGGATACCTGTTCCGTCCGCTGATTACTGGAACAGAAGTGATCCGGGGCGGTGAAATCTCGCTGGCAAACTCCTACATTGCGGGAACAATTTTGCTGGGCATTGCGCCCTGCACGGCGATGGTGCTGATGTGGGGCTACCTGTCCTTTGGCAATCAGGGCCTGACGCTGGTGATGGTAGCGATCAATTCCCTCGCTATGCTGTTTTTGTACGCGCCATTGGGGCGCTGGCTATTGGCAGCAAATAACCTCTCAGTGCCCTGGGAAACGATTGTGCTGTCGGTACTGATTTATGTGGGGCTACCGCTGCTGGCGGGGGCGGTGTCGCGCTCCTGGATTTTGCGGCACAAGGGGAAAGCCTGGTTTGAGCAGGTGTTTTTGCGCTATCTCAGCCCGGTGGCGGTGGTGGCGCTGCTGACGACGCTGGTGCTGTTGTTTGCGTTCAAGGGCGACCTGATCGTGCAAAATCCGCTGCATATTTTGCTGATTTCGGTGCCGCTGTTTTTGCAGACGAACTTTATTTTTCTAATTTCCTATGTGGCGGCGCAAAAGCTGGGGCTGGCTTACGAAGACGCGGCTCCGGCAGCGCTGATCGGTGCAAGTAATCATTTTGAAGTGGCGATCGCCACGGCCGTCACGCTCTTCGGACTCAACTCTGGCGCGGCGCTGGCGACCGTGGTGGGCGTGCTGATCGAAGTGCCCGTCATGCTAATGCTGGTGGAAGTTTGCAAGCGCACGGCGTTCTGGTTTCCCCGCGAACCAGAAAAAGCGACGCTACCCGACCCTCGATGTATTCGGAATTTGCCGCAGAACCCGCTATGAAACCAACCCAGAAACCAACACAATGTCTGGTGAAGCTAGATCATGGCCCAGAAGCGGCGATCGCCTCCTGGATCGCTGCCCCACAATTCTGCCCGTCCCAGGCTGCGTTTAAGGCTTAAAATGGAGGGTACTTTCCGTTCCCCATCCCTGCAAACCAAGACATACAAGGAGTTGCGTTCGTGGAGTCCCGATACAACCCCGCCGAGATTGAGGAAAAGTGGCAAACTGCGTGGGACGCGCAAGGGCTAGACCAAACGCTGGAAGACTCCAGCAAGCCCAAGTTTTACGCGCTGTCCATGTTTCCCTATCCGTCGGGCAACCTGCACATGGGCCACGTCCGCAACTACACGATTACCGACGTGATTGCCCGCGTGCAGCGGATGCGGGGCTATCGCGTGCTGCACCCGATGGGCTGGGATGCGTTTGGACTGCCTGCGGAAAATGCGGCCATCGATCGCGGCGTTGCCCCTGCCAAGTGGACGTACCAAAACGTCGCCCAGATGCGGGCGCAGTTGAAACGACTGGGCCTGTCCTACGACTGGAGCCGCGAAGTCACCACCTGCTCGCCCGATTATTACAAATGGACGCAGTGGATTTTTCTGCAATTTTTCCAGGCGGGGCTGGCCTACCAGAAAGAAGCAGCGGTGAACTGGGATCCTATCGACCAGACTGTGCTAGCGAACGAGCAGGTCGATAGCGAGGGCAAATCCTGGCGATCGGGCGCAAAGGTCGAGCGGCGTTTGCTAAAGCAGTGGTTTTTGAAAATTACTGACTACGCCGAGCAGTTATTGCAAGACCTGAACCAGCTCGACGGCTGGCCCGAGCGCGTGCGCCTGATGCAGGAAAACTGGATCGGCAAATCCACAGGCGCAGAGGTTGTGTTCAAAACGGAAGCGGGTGACGACCTGACGGTTTACACGACGCGCCCCGACACGCTCTGGGGCGCGACCTTCATGGTGCTGTCGCCGGAGCATCCGCTGGTGGACAAGCTGACGACTGAGGCCCAGGCTGCCGAAGTTGCAGCGTACAAAATCGCTGCTGCTGGCAAAAGCGAAATCGATCGCACGGCCGAAGACCGCGAGAAAACGGGCGTCTGGACGGGCAGCTACGCCATCAACCCGGTGAATGATGAGAAAATCCCGGTCTGGATTGCCGACTATGTGCTGATGGGCTACGGCACAGGCGCGATTATGGCCGTTCCGGCCCACGACCAGCGCGACTTTGAGTTTGCCCGCAAGTTTAGGCTAAAGGTGAAGGTCGTGGTGCAGCCGGAGGGCGAGACGCTGGATGGCGACACGATGACGGTGCCCCATGCGGGCGAGGGCGTGATGGTTCATTCCGGGCCGTTGGACGGCATCCCCGCGGGCAAGGGCGCGGGGCAGAGCGTGGAAGCCGCAGTGAAGTGGCTGGAAGCCAACGGCAAAGGCAAGGGCACGGCCAACTATCGCCTGCGGGACTGGCTGATTTCTCGTCAGCGATACTGGGGCTGCCCGATTCCGGTGGTGCATTGCCCCAGTTGCGGCACAGTGCCCGTTCCCGATGACCAGCTTCCTGTGACGCTGCCAGAACAGGTGGAGTTTTCGGGGCGGGGGCCGTCGCCCCTGGCGAAGTTGGAGGACTGGGTGAATGTGCCCTGCCCAACTTGCGGCACGCCTGCCAAGCGCGAAACCGACACGATGGACACGTTTATCTGTTCGTCGTGGTATTTCCTGCGCTATCCCGATGCGCGAAATGAAAACGCCGCTTTTGACCCGGCCAAGACGAACGACTGGATGCCGGTGGATCAATACGTCGGCGGCATTGAACACGCGATTTTGCACCTGCTGTATTCGCGGTTCTTTACCAAAGTGCTGCGCGATCGCCACTTGCTCAACTTCGACGAACCCTTCAAGCGTCTGCTGACGCAGGGCATGGTGCAGGCGGCCGCCTACAAGAACCCGTTGACGGGCAAATACATCGCTCCGGCGGATATTGCCGACCTGTCTGATCCCCGCGATCCTGCCACGGGCGACAAGCTGGAGGTCGTCTTCGAGAAAATGTCGAAGTCGAAATATAACGGCATCGACCCGAAGGACGTGCTGGAAAAATACGGCGCAGACACCGCCCGCATGTTCATTTTGTTCAAAGCGCCGCCAGAGAAGGATCTGGAATGGGACGATGCCGATGTGGAGGGACAGTTCCGCTTCTTGAACCGCGTCTGGCGCTTGGTTACGGAATTCCAGGCATCGGGGGCGAAGCCGCGAGGTTCTGGGAACCTGACCAAGCCCGAAAAAGACCTGCGGCGGGCGATTCATACAGCAATTAAGGAAATCACCGAAGACCTGGAGGGCGACTATCAGTTTAATACGGCAGTGTCGGAGCTGATGAAGCTGAGCAATGCGCTGAATGATGCTCCCTGCAAGGAGTCTCCGGTTTATGCCGAGGGCATCGAAACGCTGCTGGCGCTGCTGGCTCCCTTCGCGCCACACATTGCTGAGGAACTGTGGCACCTGCTGGGACATGCCGACTCGGTGCATCATCACGCCTGGCCCGTAGCCGATCCAGAGGCGTTGGTGGTGGACGAAATTCCGCTGGTGATTCAGATTATGGGCAAGACGCGGGGCACAATTCAGGTGCCTGCGGGAGCCGATGCCCAAACGCTAGAACAACTGGCCACAGAGTCCGAACTGGCCCAGCGCTATATCGAGGGCAAGACCATCAAAAAAGTGATTGTCGTACCGGGTAAGCTGGTAAATTTCGTGGTGCAGTAAGCCACAAAAAAGTCCCCCTTGCCAAGGGGGATTTAGGGGGGATCTAAAGCGATGGCTTGACCGAAACCTTAGCCGCCGTTGGCTTTGGAGAGGACTCGCTCAGCAACTTTATCGGGCACTTCTTGCAGGTGGTCGAACTGCCAGCGGAAGAAGCCCACGCCCATGGTGAGCGATCGCAATTCGACAATTAGATCATGCATTTCCGCCTGGGGCAGGTAAGCCGACACCTCATCCCAGCCGCGCCAGTTGCTCTTGGCATCGTAGCCCAGTACTTGACCGCGCCGCCCGCTCACCAGCCGCAGCACCTTGGAGGTGAACTCGCTGGGAATGGAAATGGCGATCGCCAAAATCGGCTCTAGCAACTGCGGTTCGCACTTGGGCAGTCCCTCCTGCATGGCCAGCCGCGCCGCCTGCTTAAATGCCTGTTCTGAACTATCGACGCTGTGGTAGGAGCCGTTCGTCAGCGTCACCGCTACATCCACCACCGGGAAGCCCAGCGGCCCGTGGGCCAGATATTCCCGCACGCCAATTTCCACGCCGGGGATGTACTGCCGGGGCACTACGCCGCCCACAATTGTTTCGCTAAACTGGAAGCCCTCACCCCGCGCCAGCGGCTGGATGTCGATATACACATCGCCAAACTGACCGTGGCCACCGGTCTGGTGTTTGTAGCGGCCGTGGACATTCTTGCCAGGGCGGCGGATCGTTTCCTTGTAGGGAATTTGCGGCAGGTGCGTACTCATGGGCAGGCTGTATTTGCGGCGCAGGCGATCAAGCGCCACCTTCAGGTGAATGTCGCCCTGGCCCCAGAGGATCACTTCCCGTGTGTCGCCGTGCTGCTCCCAATAGAGCGATGGGTCTTCTTCCAGTAGTTTCGTCAGGGCGCTGCTCAGCTTCACTTCGTCGTTGCGGTTTTCGGCGGTGAGGGCGAGGGCATACACCGGGGCGATCGCCCCCGCCTTGGGCAATGCATCGACCGCGACCCCATTGGCGCTCAGCGTATCACCCGTTTTCACCCCTTCCATCCGCGCCAACGCTACTACGCAGCCCGCATAGGCCCGCTGCACGCTCTGCTGCTGTTGCCCCATCAGGCGATACATGCCGCCCATCCGCACACCGTTTAGCGTCATGCCGTCCGTCAGCATTCCGCGCCAGACGCGCACCAGCGACAGCTTGCCGCCCTGGGGCGTGTAGTAGGTCTTTAGCACCTGGGCCAGCGGCTCGTCGCCCGCAGGAATGCCGCGATGTTCTGCCATGACGCTGGGTTCGGGACACTCGCGCAGCAGCGCCGCCAGCAGCGGCCGCACGCCAAAATCTTTCTCGGCCACGCCGATGAACACGGGCACGATCAGGTCTGCGCCCAGTTCCATTTTCAAATCGGTGATAATTTCCTCTTCTGGCGGCTCAATTTCTTCCAGCAGTTCCTCCAGCAGGTGATCGTCAAAATCCGCCAGCGTTTCCAGCATTTCGACGCGGGCGGCGTGTTCAGCCTCGCGCAGTTCCTCCGGCAGCGGCACCGGATCGGCAGGCGCACCCGGATGATAGTGATACGCTTGCTCCGTCACCAGGTCGATAAAACCCTGCAAGGTTTCGCCCTGGCCGATGGGATATTGATGCAGCACCAGCGGACGGCTCGACACCTGCTTCAGCGCGTTCAGGATGTCGGCAAAGCTGTCGTTGGCTCGATCCATCTTGTTGATAAAGACCAGGTGAGGGATTTCCCAGTCGTCGAGGAATTGGAACAGCGGAGCCAGCGTCAGCACTCGCGCCTGATCTGGCTCGCAAACCACCACGGCGGCATCTACGCCCATCAGCGCATTGCAGGTTTCTTGAGCAAATTCCACCGAGCCAGGGCTATCGAGAAAGGTAAACAAAATGCCGCCCTGCTGAGTGCTGGCGGCATTAATTTCAACGGTCATCTGGCGATCGCGGGCTTCGGGTGATGCATCCCCGACCGTGTTTTTATCATTCACGCTGCCCTTGCGGGAAATGGCTCCAGTGACAAACAGCAAGCTTTCCAGAAGCGTCGTTTTGCCGCTGAGATAGGGCCCCACGATCGCCACGGTTCTAGTACGGCTTTCTGCATTTGTGCTAACAGTTTCAGACATGGAAAATTCCTCCTGATATTTCAGCTTGATGGCTCACCCTGATAGGGTTCAAGCAGTTGAAACCAGAGGATTTCTGCCGATGCGGTTAAGAAGGTTTGAAACGACGGGCCAGGCGTTTTACTCGGTCATCTGAAGCGCTCTATTCTCGATCAATCTCTCGATGATTTGAATCTCGATGATTTGAATCTCGATAATTTGAATCAGAGATGATCCAGAATCAACCGTTCCCACAGGTTTTTCAAACGGCACTTCATGTATTAAGAAGCGGCATAAAACGACTCATGCTTGTGTAGAGAAGCATGAGGGCGATCGCCCCATGTCAACTGAACCGACTCCAAAGACTTTGCTGGTATTTCGCAGGTGGATTAAGGCAGGAATCCTTAGATATGACCAGAGATATGACCAGATATGACCTGATCTGATTTGAGCTTAATTTGAGCTTAAATGAGTAGAGAATGACTGATCCCAACTGCATTAGCTTCAGATTAACCTGACCATAATCTACGGAGGATCTCCAGTTAAAAAAATTCACCGATGGTAACAGTTTGCATTAGTGTACGTCATCGGTTCAGACTAGAAATCTCAAGAGATAGGCAATATCGCGCCCGACTCAACAAGCCGCGCTAGGGGCCGCTCAGAAGCTAGCGCCCCTACTCAATGCCCTCATTCACAGGGAAGCGATCAATCAGGGCGATCGCCCGTCGAGCATTATCCCGCAAGCTAGATGGCAGGTAAGGCACATGGGGAAGTTGCGACATAAAATCTAGCGTCCGCCGCAGCACGCGGACGATATCGCCCTCATCCAGGCTGGTATTGGCGCACAGTTCCGGCCATTCCACCCCCAGCGCCCACTGCTCCACCAGCGGAATAAAGTCATATTCCATCCACACAGGCAGCGCCACCTGATACTGGTGCTGGAGCTTGAACAACTGGCGGCGCGTGCTGCGGAGTCCTTCCAGCGCCGACTCTACCCTGGCGGACACCTGATAGCTCGTCCACACATCAGGGCGAGACACCTCCGTCGTCAGCGCCGCGCAGACGGTCACCAGTTCATGGGGATCGAGGTCGTCTAGTTCACCCGATGCCATCGCCAGCCCCAGCCACAGTTCATTATCGCCCCGGATGGCGGCGGCAATCTGTCCCAATTCCGTTGGCACCACGCCATCCAGACAGCCAAACCGCCGCAAGATTTCCATCAGGTTGACAAATTCCTGCCAGTAGCGATGGGTGTGGCGCTCTAGCTTGGCGCGGCGATCGCCCAGTTCCTCCAGCAGCCGCTCGACCTGCTTGCGCCGCTTCAAAATTTGTCCTGGATTGCCAAACTGACGCGCCGGGTGTCGCTGTAGCTCTAGGTCTAGCTCCCGCACCTTTGCCTGCTGCTCGACCACTTCGGGAGCCTGCTCGGTTGGGGCGGGGATGGGGGGAATCTGCTGGGCGATCGCCGCCGATTCTTCTGAGCCAGAGCGAACCTGACCAGGCTTTGGCGGCAATTCTGGCGGCACGGTTAAATGATCCACCTGCGCTATGCGGGGCAGCTCGGCATGAAGGCCCACCACGTCGTTTGCTGTCACCACGCGCCAGCGGTTGTCTTGCCCCAGGCAAACAAAATAGGGCAGTTGCCCACCCCCCTGTGCCTTGGCCACCAGCACCGCAGGCAAGGGCTTGGCAACGGGTACGTATTTCCCTTTGAGTGAGAGAATACTTCCGGCGATCGCAAACGGCAGCGCCGCGTGCATGTCCTTCACTTGCAACTCTTGCGCCTGCTGCTGGAGATATTTCAAAATGCGGCGCTCTTCTTTGATCCGGTCGTGCAGCTTTTCGTAGCTGTTGAGAATTTCGGCATCGACATGGGCGATCTGGGCCTGCTGCTGCTCGACTTCGGCCTCCAGATCGGCGATCGCCAATTGCTGCGGCCGCAGATACAGCGTAGACAGATATTGCCCAAAGCTGCGCTCGATCAGATCCCGCGCCTCCTCCTCCGAGTGCGTTTGCAGCAGATTCAGCACCATGCCGTAGCTGGGGGTAAACTGGCTCACCAGTGGATCTGCGCCTTGCGTCGCCAGATACGCCGCCTCCATAGCTCCTTCAAACGGCGTTTGCACCGTCACTACATAGCCCCGATCGTCCATGCCGCGCCGCCCGGCCCGCCCCGCCATCTGCAAAAATTCTGAGGCCGTTAGCAGGCGATGCCCCCGATCCGTCCGCTTTGACAGGCTGGAAATGACCGTGGTGCGGGCGGGCATGTTGATTCCAGCAGCCAGCGTTTCGGTCGCAAACACAACCTTAATCAGCCCTCGCTGAAACAGTTCCTCCACCAGCACCTTCCAAGCCGGGAGAATGCCTGCGTGGTGCGCCGCGATGCCTCGATACAGCGGCTCGATCTGGCTGGCGCGGACGGCCTCTGGGTTGCGCTCCAGAAACAGGTCGATGAAGGTTTTTAGCTGAGCTTGTTCAGCCTCATTCACCAGCGACAGGGTTTCGATTTCCTGCACGGCCTGGTCGCAGCCCCGGCGGCTAAAGATGAAGTAAATCGCAGGCAGCATATCGCGCTGCTGAAGCTGGCTAACCAAAAAAGAAATTTTGGTTGGCTCTTGCCGTCCCCTGGGCTGTTTGCCGCGTTTTTTCTTGAAGCGGGAGTTGACGGCGGTTTTTTCGTCATTGAGCAGGGGAAACAGACCCTTGGGCGACCCAAAGTAAAACTCCAGGGGCACGGGGCGAAAGTCAGAATAGATCAGCGCGGTGGGGCCGTGAACCCGGTCGATCCAGTCGGTGAGTTGGTCGCTGTTGGCGACGGTGGCAGATAGCGCCACCAACTGCACCTCTTTGGGGCAATAGATGATGGATTCTTCCCAGACCGTGCCCCGCTGGCGATCGTTCATGTAGTGGCACTCGTCCAGCACGACCGCATCTACACCCTCAAGCGACGTGCCCACTTCGCCGATGGGCGTGCCGTAGAGCATGTTGCGAAAGATTTCGGTCGTCATCACCAGAATTGGCGCGTCGCGATTGATCGACACATCGCCTGTGAGCAAGCCAATATTTTGCTCCCCAAAGCGATCGCGAAAATCGCGCAATTTCTGGTTTGACAATGCCTTTAGCGGCGTGGTGTAAAACACGCGACGGGGGCGGTGCTGATTCGCAAAGTTGGCGCTGCTGCCCTGAGCCGCCAGGATCTCATTCTGCTTTAGCGCTCGAATGATGGCATATTCGCCAATCAGCGTTTTGCCCGAACCCGTAGGCGCACAGACCACCACCGATTTTCCGGCATCTAGGGCGGCGATCGCCTCTAGCTGAAAGGCATCCAGATTAAATGGGAATACTTCTTTTAAATCAAGCTGAAATGGGGCAGAAGAAACATCCACGGGTTTTGCCTGGGAACTTAGGGTGGGTCTAGGATGGGAAACAATTGTATCGGCTATTTCATCGAACGGTTCCAGTGTTTTGGAGAAATTGTGGATTTGCCCAATTTCAACCAGATTTGGATCGACTTTCAGAGCAATTCAGGAAACCAGGCTCGTTGCAGCAGGAGGCGCATCGGTTGGGGCGAGGTGATCGGACTGTTAGGGGTGTGCCTACCCAAAGACCAGACGAGCAACCAGACGGGCAACTGTCTGACATTGCTCCCTGAGGGATGTCCGCCACAGAGTTTGCCGGCCAAGGGCTGCTTCTACCATCAGCGCGATCGCCCCTGGCAAGATCCTTTGAACATCCTGATTAACATGGCTCAAATTGTTGCTTAAATTGTTTGGCTGAATTGTGTTTGGCTGAATTGTATTTGGCTGAATTGTATTTGGCTGAATTGCTTAATTGACCGTCCCGCTCAAGCATCTCACTGAACCCATCTCCCAATTCTGCCATTCCCAACAACATACCGTGCTGGATGTAGGCTTTAGAACACGGCCGGTCATGTCAGAAGGGCAAGCACAGGGTGAAAGCCTCCAGGTCAAGTCCCTAGCCATGCAGTATCATGACCCACTTAGGTAAAAGCCCAGGGATCGCTGGCGCGTGGCAGAGTGAAGCCTGCTGGATAGACGAGTCCTGCCCTTGTAGAGACCAGTCTTAACCTAGCAGACGACTGGAGCCAGCAAAGGATGGGCTAGGGGTGCAACCGGGGGCGATCGCCCAAAGTGTCACTGCCGGAGAGATAATTCCCCCTTTTGCAGTTGATGCTATGGTTATCACGGGGATTGCCCTGTAATTCTGACGACATCTTCAGTCCAGCGCGATCTGCCAGATCGCTGAAGCTGGGGTCTGTTTGAGAAACAGTGAAACAATGTCTCAAAGAAACGATGCCTCAAGGTCTTTGCAGCGCCCCACCCTGCCACCCCACGAGGGCATCTCGCCA
>NZ_DVEA01000150.1:0-2945 GCF_015295965.1 Thermoleptolyngbya sp. M55_K2018_002 | reverse complement strand
GCGTGTGGATGATCAGCAGCACCGCCCAGCGCGAACCCACCACCATAATTTTCACGGGTTCCCGCTTAGGGGTCTCTGGCGGTGCGGCGGGAACCTGGGACTCAGCGCTGTTGGAGAGACATTCTTTTGCCATAGTGCGATTGTTGCAGAGGATGTATCCATAACTGTGACATCCAGATAATACCAGATGTATCCATAACTGTGACATTTACTGGCTCATCATCCTCTGACAGGATTGGGGCATGGGACGGGCGAGTCAGTCACTCCGACAGGTTTTGGAGTCTTACCAAATCAGCCAAAATAAACTCGCTGTGGCGATGGGTGTCAGCCGAGCCAACGTGGGTCGCTGGTTTCATGGGCTAGACCCCAGCGCCGAAAATATTGTGGAAATTACCAAAGCGCTCCAGCAGCTAAATCCAGACGCAGCGCGGGCGTTTGTGCAGCTTTATCTGGGCGATATTTTGGAAGGCGAGGGATAGGGGAAGAACGAAGAACGAAGAGGGAAGAACGAAGAAGGAAGAGGGAAGAACGAAGAAGGAAGAGGGAGAAGCGTCAATGGGGTTGGGTGGGTTGGGTAATTGTCTGAGCAAGCAGTGCGATCGCACTTAATGAGGCTCTGGGTTCAGCGATTTTTGACCCAAAAACAGTTGGCGGATGCGCTGGAGCAATTCTACGACGCAGCAGAATATCAAGGAAATGATTTGATTCAATCGCCTACCTTTCCAGAGCTTCACCTCACCGCCGCTCAGATCCTTGCAGGCAAACGGTAGGCTCCAAAGTCGCCAATCCAAAATCCCAAATCCACAATCCAAAATCCCTAACTCTACTGCTCTCCCTGCTCTGCCAAATACCGCTCTCCCCATTCGTGCATAATCGCCAAGATCGGCTCCAGGCTTTGTCCCAGCGGCGTAAGGGAATATTCCACCTTGGGCGGTACCTGTTGATAGACCTCGCGATGCACGATGCCGTCGTCTTCCATTTCGCGGAGTTGCTGCGTCAGCATCTTTTGGGTAATGCCCGTGAGCGATCGATGCAGTTCGTTAAACCGCTTCACGCCGCCGAGCAGTTCCCGCAAGATCAGCACCTTCCAGCGGCCGCCGATGATGGCGATGGTGGTTTCTACCGCGCAGCTTGGGCGCTCTAGGCTGCTGGGTGATGGGGCAGGTTGAAGGGTTTTGGGATCGGCGTTTTGGAGTGACATTGCCTAACGAGGTTCCAATGCAGGGATATTTTCTATAGCCATGCCTTCTATAGCCATACCTTCAGTCTTTCATAGTTTCCTTTTGGGAAGTACCTTACCAAAAAGTGCATACTTCCCAAACCTATTGTATCTACTATAAACTCAAAGTAGTTCCGAGTACGACTTTGAGTTTAAACCGCTCAACACTCTGATTCAAGTCTGCTCGAACGTTTCGCAAGCACGTTGAGAACACACGAGCGCCGACTAGCACGCTGGGTTGAAGTGATGAGGGCTGGCGTGATGGGGCTTTGGAGCAGAGCCGCGCTACCAACCTATCGCGCCGATAACCCGCCATTTCGCCTTTCTTACTCGACTGCTTATCCACGCTTTGTACTCAAGTTTTCACTAGTTTTCACTCAAGGAGACTCTCCATGATTACTGTCCGTCCGTCTCAAGAGCGCGGTCACGCCAACCACGGCTGGCTGGATAGCTACCATACGTTTTCCTTTGCCAACTACTATGATCCTGACCACATGGGCTTTCGCGCCCTGCGCGTGATCAACGAAGACCGGGTTGCGCCGGGTCGCGGCTTTGGCACGCATCCGCACCGCGACATGGAAATTATTTCCTACGTGCTGTCGGGGTCGCTGGCGCACAAAGACAGCATGGGCAACGCCGCCACGATTGGCGCGGGCGAAGTGCAAAAAATTACGGCGGGTACGGGCATTGCCCACAGCGAGTTCAACCTGTCGCAAACGGAGGGCGTACATTTTCTGCAAATCTGGATTTTGCCAGAGGAAGCGGGATTAACGCCCAATTACGAAGAGAAGGTGTTTCCCACTGAGGCCAAGCAGGGGCAGTGGCGACGCATTGCCAGCCGCACGGGGGCCGATGGCGCGGTGCAGATTAATCAGGATGTGGAACTGTATGCCACGGTGCTGAGGGCCGGTGAAGGGCGATCGCTCGAATTGCGTCCTGGCCGCTACGCCTGGGTGCAGGTGGCGCAGGGCAAGATCAGCCTCAACGGGGTGTCGCTGGAAGCGGGCGACGGCGCGGCCATCAGCGACGAAACGCTGCTGGAGGTGCAAGCCGTCAGCGATGCGGAAGTGCTGCTGTTTGACCTGGCATAGATCCAGGGACGCGGGAGGTCGCGTTGATTCTCGATCTCCCGCCTGTCTCTTCCCTGCTGCTGCCGAGCTGCGAAATTGCCCTTGACCCAGCAGATCGGCCAGGTGAACCGTGATTTCTGGGAAACGAGCGTCGGGCGATCGCCATTCATTAATATCAAATCTTCAAAGATTTGCTACATATAGGAAGACGTTAGAGCTAGCCGCTATGAAGCTAGCCGCTATAATTGGAGTCCTCAAAAATTGAAGTTCTTAAAATCGATACCGCTGAAATGATGCTCTGTATGTAGCGAGTCTTTAGAGAATTGATATAAGCCTCTCTTGCTTGCTCCCCTTCTCTTACGTCGAGAGAAGGGGTTGTGGGATGAGGGCAGATTGCACGCTGCACATCCCGTTAGGCCGCTTTAGCGCACGATGGGCGACGAATCCCGTCCACCGGGCAACTCTTGCGGCCCGCGGTCTCCTGGGGAACCGGGTTCGCCACGCGGGCCCTGGGGGCCGGGTTCGCCGGGGATTCCCTGGGGGCCGCGCTCTCCTTGGGGGCCGGATTCGCCAGGGAGTCCTCGTTCGCCTCTAGGGCCAGGCGGGCCGACAGGGCCGATGGGCCCAAGTTCACCGGGAATGCCCTGTGGCCCTTG
>NZ_DVEA01000149.1:0-16846 GCF_015295965.1 Thermoleptolyngbya sp. M55_K2018_002 | reverse complement strand
CCAAAACCCAGCAAACTTATTGCAAGTGCGTAAGTCCTGTCATTATTTGGGTCATTATTTGGGCTGTAGGGGATGGTGGCGATTCCAAATGGATGACTCGGTAACTGTTGGTATGGTGACCGTCGGCGCTTGGATGGTTCGAGTCGGCAGCGACGATGGCGGAATCGGGGTTGAAAAATAGGCGATCGCTGCTACAGGAACAACCAGCGTCAACACGGCGATGAAAGTGCCTGCAATCTCAGCAGCGCGGTAAAGCGGGGGTTCAGGAGAGGTGTCGTTTCGACTACCAGGTTCCATAAATTGATGATTTAGAACTCGACAAACAGCCTAAAACCCTCAGTAGATCTAGAGTTGCAGCTTCGAAGCTACAGAACTCGAGTCCAGGTTTGGGCTGGCGCTGGGAAACGGAGAAGCCCCCAGATTTCCTGCAACTTCAGGAAAACCAGAGCGCTGACCTGACGCTTACCCAACTTAATGGGAAAGAGCGATTGAACACGCTGTCCTTAAGTATCATCATATCCGAAACTTTCATAAGAGAAAGTTATTGAAGCTACTTAAACCAATTAACGCTGCTAGTATCTGCACTCATCCTCCAGACTAAGCTGCCCGAAGACGGCAGTAAAACGTAAACCAAAGCTAGCAGCCTGTCTGCACTAGCCCATCTCTTTCCACTATGCTGCATAGCGTATTTACTTGATACAAGGACGCAAATACGGATTCCCGATAGTAGTTTTTAAGGCTTCTCTACCCGCGCAAGCCTCTTCTGCTCCAACTTCCGCGCCAACTTTTTAGGTGTTCGGGGTCAAGAGCGTTAAGATCGTCCTGGCATAAATTTCTACATGCAAACCCTCAACCTAACCCTCAACCTCGAACCTCAATGACCACGACAACTCAGGTAAAACACGAAGTCAAAGATCTGTCCCTGGCAAGCCTGGGGAAACAGCGCATTGAGTGGGCCGGACGGGAAATGCCCGTGCTGCGCCAGATTCAAGACCGCTTTGCTGCTGAAAAGCCGCTGGCAGGAATTCGTCTCGTCGCCTGCTGCCACGTCACCACGGAAACGGCTCATCTGGCGATCGCCCTCAAAAATGCCGGAGCCGATGCCTTGCTCATCGCCAGCAACCCCCTGTCTACGCAGGACGACGTGGCCGCTAGCCTGGTCGCCGACTACGGCATTCCCGTCTTTGCCATCAAGGGCGAAGACAACGCCACCTACCATCGCCATGTGCAGACCGCGCTGGATCACCGCCCTAACCTAATCATCGACGATGGCAGCGATGTCGTGGCCACGCTGATTCAAGAGCGTCAGGATCAAATCGCAGACCTGATCGGCACCACGGAAGAAACCACAACGGGCATCGTCCGCCTGCAAGCGATGCTGCGGGATGGCGTGCTGACCTTCCCTGCGATGAATGTCAACGATGCCGACACCAAGCATTTCTTTGATAACCGCTACGGCACAGGCCAATCCACGCTGGATGGCATTATCCGCGCCACAAACATCCTGCTGGCGGGCAAAACGGTCGTTGTGGCAGGTTACGGCTGGTGTGGCAAGGGCACGGCGCTGCGGGCACGGGGCATGGGCGCAAACGTGATCGTCACCGAAATTGACCCCATCAAGGCGCTAGAGGCCGTGATGGATGGCTTCCGGGTGGTGCCAATGGCGATCGCCGCTCCCCAGGGTGATCTATTCATTACCGTCACGGGCAACAAGCATGTCATTCGCGGTGAACACTTCGACCGCATGAAAGATGGGGCGATCGTCTGCAACTCTGGTCACTTCGACATTGAGATTGATCTAGTCGCCCTGAAGGAACGCGCCGCCGAAGTGAAAACTGTCCGCCCCTTCACCGAAGAATACAAGCTCGCCAGCGGCAAATCGGTTGTCGTGCTGGGCGAAGGTCGCCTGGTCAACCTGGCCGCCGCCGAAGGACACCCCAGCGCCGTGATGGATATGAGCTTTGCCAACCAGGCCCTCGCCTGCGAATACCTGGTGAAAAATAAGGGCAAGCTTTCGCCCGGATTGCACTCGATTCCTCAGGAAATTGATGCAGAGATCGCCCGCCTGAAGCTGCAAGCAATGGGCATCGCCATCGACGCGCTCACCCCTGAGCAGATTGAGTACATTAACTCCTGGACCTCCGGCACTTAGGCTTTAAAGGCCTAAGTTTAGTTCCTGTTTCGGGTGCATCCCATCCGAAACAGGAAACCCCCACCCCTCATCCCTTCCCCCAAACGTGGCTCGACTCTCAACTGAACTGCAACGCTATTTTTTTGACGAAAACCCGCCCGAAAAAGTCACGCTTGCCGATATTTTGAACCTGGCGGGTGAGCGAATTTTTGGTTTTTTGTTTGTGCTGCTGGCGCTGCCGTCGGCGCTGCCGATTCCGGCTCCGGGCTATTCTGTCCCCTTCGGGATTCTGCTGTTTTTGCTGGCAGTGCAGTTGATTGCGGGGCGAGAAACGCCCTGGTTTCCCGAAAAGTTTAAGCAGCACGCGCTCGATTTGAAGCAGGTGCAGGGCGTGCTAAATGCTGGGCTACCCTGGCTGCGGCGAATTGAGGCGCTGTCCCGTCCCCGACTCATGCCCGTCTGTACGAGCTTACCGGGGCGCATGGTGATTGGCGTGGCGATCGCCCTCATGGCCATTTCCATGATGATCCCCATCCCCCTGACCAACACGCTGCCCGCAATGGGCATTTTCGTCACCGGGTTCGGCCTGCTAGACGACGATGGCGCAATCAGCCTGGGCGGACTGGTGCTGTGCGTCATGGGGGCAACGCTGACCACGGCGGTACTCACCTTTGGCTATACGGCCGTTCGCGCCGCAATTGACCTGTTCAAGGAAACTGTGCTGAATTTTGGCGGGTAACCGGAGGGGTTGGCGGGTAGCCGGAGAGGGCGATCGCTCCTAGTCCTTCTATTTCCACAATAAATACACCCTATCCCTACAACAAATACAACAAAGCCCCAAAGCTTAAAAGCTTTGGGGCTTTGCACCTTTTACGAGAAGTGGAGCTGAGGAGAGTCGAACTCCTGTCCGTCCTGGGTATTAGTACCTCACTCATTCACAGGCTTAGCCCCGGTAACCCTCAGGGCGGGGACTGTCGCTTATCCCGGACAGTGGGATGCTCTGGTAGAGTCTTAGCCGGAGATTGACCAGAGGCAATCATCCGGAGCATCCGTTGGGGGTTGGTCTGCAATCCTTAACGGAGTCAAATCGCAGACGCTCGAACCGTAAGGAGGTTGTTAGGCGGCAGCAACAGCTACGCGCTTACGAGCAAAAGGTACGATGTTGTTCGCATGTACGTTGGTTTGAGCCATTGATTAACGAGAGGTAGCCCGCTCTCGGCCTGCATCACAAGGTAGTGTTCGCCAAAACGTCGAAACCGTGACAGCCCCATGAGGGCATCTGTGTGCCTCATCACATTATAGCAAGGGGATGAAGAAATAGTGCGACCCCATGCTAGGCTTGCCCATTCTCAACAATTTGTCGCCGCCTTCCTAATTACATTCAAAACATCTTGCGGATACGAAATCATCGGGAAATGGCTTGACTTTACGACAGTCGTTTCTGCACTCATTCGTTGAGATAATTCATGCTGCAAATCTGGGGGAACTGCTTTATCTTCCGTTGCTAAAACATACCAGCTTGCCTTGTGTTTCCATGCCGCCGAACTTGCTTTGGCTGCCATCAGAGAAACGGAGGGCGGAGTTTGGGCTGCATACAGTAATGCCTGATCTACTTCTGAAAGATCATGCGCCAAAACTTCTTCAACGCCTTTTCTGGAAATCCAAACGAAGCCATTCTGCTCTTGAAAATGGGGCGATGGAGCGCCGTACTTACTCATCAAATCCATCATGGATTCACCAGTATCAGGCGCAAGTGCAGCAAGATATACCAAGCCCAAAACCCGTTCGTCATTGCCAACTTCGGTAATGACAAAACCACCCCATGAATGGCCCACCAAAAGACAGTTCCCCTCGATCCGATCAAAAGCACGTTTCGTAGCTGCAATGTCGTCTGCTAGAGAAGTCAATGGGTTTTGAACGGCAACAACTTCATAGCCTTCTGCCAAAAGCGTCGGGATGATTTCACGGTAGCAAGAGCCGTCCGCCCAAAAACCATGCACCAAGATGATGGTTTTGATTTTGTTTTCAACTTTGGTCATTAATCTATTTGTCAGCATTTAAGAAATGGGCACCTCGAAAAATTCAGATTTGGAGAATGGGAGTTAGGGCAAGCTAGACAAAGGTTCCAGCTATTTTATTCTGCTTTTCTGCAACCCTATTTTCTGCAACCCTATCTGTATTACGCCGTGTTAACGGATGGTCATAATTAGGGATAGGTGGTCGGGCTGGCGCTAGAATGGCTGAATCGTAAGTATTTCAGGCGTTTGACGGCTATTTAACTGAAGCCATTTGGCGAGGAGCGACCCAGCATTATGGTGCAAGAATTAACCTACCCCAATTCCCCTTCCGGCAGCGCTACAGACATGGAAGCGTTCTGGATGCCGTTTACTGCTAATCGACAGTTTAAGGCAAATCCTCGACTGTTTGTCGCCGCAAAGGATATGCACTACACGACCGCCGATGGGCGGCAGGTACTGGATGGCACGGCGGGACTGTGGTGCGTCAACGCCGGACATTGCCGCGTCAAAATTGCCGAAGCCGTTAGCCGCCAGGTCAACACGATGGACTATGCTCCAGCGTTTCAGATGGGGCATCCGGGCGCGTTTCAACTGGCGGATCGGCTGGCGAAGATGCTGCCGGGCGATCTCGACCATGTGTTTTTCGCCAACTCTGGGTCTGAGGCGGTGGAATCGGCACTGAAAATTGCGATCGCCTATCATCGGGCTAAGGGCGACGGCACTCGCCAGCGGCTGATCGGGCGCGAGCGCGGCTATCACGGGGTCAACTTTGGCGGCATCTCTGTCGGCGGCATTCCCACGGTTCGTAAATTCTTCGGCGGACTGCTGACGGGCGTAGACCACCTGCCCCACACCCACAGCCTGGAACACAATGCCTTCAGCAAAGGACAGCCCGACTGGGGCGCACACCTGGCCGACGACCTGGAGCGGATTGTGGCGCTGCACGATGCATCGAACATTGCAGCGGTGATTGTGGAACCTGTGGCGGGTTCGACGGGCGTGCTGATTCCCCCCGTCGGCTACTTGCAGCGTCTGCGGGAAATTTGCGACAAGTATGGCATTCTGCTGATTTTTGACGAGGTGATTACGGGCTTTGGGCGGCTGGGTGCGCCCTTTGCGGCAGACTATTTTGGCGTGCTGCCAGACATGATTACCGTCGCCAAGGGCATTACCAATGGCACCGTGCCAATGGGCGCAGTTTTCGTCCGCAAGCATATCTACGATGCCTTTATGCACGGGCCTGAAAACGCCATCGAGCTATTCCACGGCTACACGTATTCTGGACATCCGGTGGCCTGCGCGGCGGCCCTAGCGACGCTGGATGTCTACGAAGAAGAGGGCTTATTCCAGCGGGCAAACGACCTGTCGGGCTATTGGCAAGACGCGCTGCATTCGCTGAAGGGGTTGCCCCACGTCATCGACGTTCGCAATCTGGGTCTGGTGGGCGGTATCGAGCTAGAATCGATTCCGGGCAAGCCGACCGCCCGCGCCTTTGATGTGTTTGTGCGGGCCTATGAGCAGGGTCTATTAATCCGCACCACGGGCGACATTATTGCCCTATCGCCGCCGCTGATGATCGAGAAGCACCATATCGACCAGATGGTGTCGATGCTGACTGACCTGCTGAAGGCAACGGCTTAGGGGCTGGTTTGAGTCTTGGTGAGGCGATCGCCCTGAGATCTCCCTCAATCCTTAAATCCACCCTAAGTAAGAGAAAGTAAGAGAAAGTAAGAGAAGACTTCCGAAGCTTCTCTTCCCTTCAAGGCAGGAGTCCATCGGGCGGAGTGATTTCGAGGCGACGACTGGGCAAATCGACCACGGGCACGATCGCCCTCACAAAGGGAATCAGCACAGTGGTCGTTTTACCTTGCGGGGCTAACAGTTTCACTTCTAGCAGATCATTGCCTGCGGCGATCAGGTCAGTGACCGTGCCCACTTGGGTTTGCGTGACCTGGTGCCAGACTTCCAGCCCGATCAGGTCGCGGACGTGGAACTCGTCTTCTTCTAGGGGCAGGCGATCGCCCGCCGGAACCAGCATCACCGCGCCGCGTAGCGCCTCTGCCTGAGTGCGATCGCCCACCTCGGCAAACTTCACGACGTACAGATTCTTGCCTGCCAGCAAGCGCCCTGCGACCAGCTTGACCGACCGGGGCGTGGCTTCTCCCGTCCCTTGCAGCCAGCGCGTCCCCGGCTCCAGAAACCGCTCTGGAAAATCGGAATCAGGATAAACGCGCACTTCGCCTTTGAGGCCCTGCGCCCCGACGATGCGCCCAACCTCCATCCACTCCGTGTCTGGGTCTGTAGCGTTTGTAGATTGAGCGTCTGTGGATTGAGCGTCTGTGAATTTAGCAGGTTCCGATGCCATGCGCTCAGTCCTCTAGAATCCTGTCTGAATATAAATCTGCCGGGCCCGGCACGAACTCCAGGCTGCCAACCGCGTTGGTCTGGTTGAGGTAATCCCGCCGGGAGGTGAGACACTCTTGCATGAATAGATTGACCCCTGGAGGCACATTTTCGACCCGCGTATAGGCGACCAGTTCGTGGGGTGGGCCAATCAAGAGCGATCGCACGTCGGGCTGCACCAATACTTGGTTCATTCGGTGAATGCTATAAATACCCAGGCGATCGGGACTACGGTTAATCGACGCAGTGACAATGGTTCCCAGCGCAAAAAACTGCACACAGAGGCGATTGCTCAGCGCTGCTACGCGGACGCTGCGATTTTCCGCCTGATACGCCCCCACCTGAAGCGGCAGATTTGCCCCTGCTGTGCCCATGCCGCCCAGCGTCACCAGTGCCGCCGCCGAAAGCCCATACAAAATCCTCACGGTTCACTCCTGTTGCTTAAAAACGTTCAGTACTTAGGCACTTGCGATAGGTTTTCTGGGTTATCGTCCAACTGCGTAAGTCCTAACGTTGATGGTTCGATGCTATGGATTTTAGTTTAGAGAGAAACGGCATCTGTGCTTTTTTCCAAAAAAAAGAGGGTGCATTGCACCCCCAGTTTTGCAATTACAGAGCTTTCATTGCTGAACGCTCACCGAGACAGCCAAGTCTGGCACCAAACCTACACAGCGGCGAAGAAATCCTTCGACTTCACAGGGTCGGGATTCATCGTGGCATCACCGGGCTTCCAGTTGGCAGGGCACACTTCATCGGGGTGAGACTGCACATACTGGATCGCTTGCAGCACGCGGAGGGTTTCATCCACGTTGCGACCAAAGGCGAGGTTGTTGATGGTGGCGTGCTGAATAATGCCGTCTTTGTCGATGATGAACAGACCGCGCAGCGCAACGCCCGCTTCGGGGTCTAGCACGTTGTAGGCAGCGCTCACTTCTTTCTTGATGTCTGCTACCAGCGGATAGTTTAGGTCGCCCACGCCGCCGCTCTTGCGGTCGGTCTGAATCCAGGCGAGGTGAGAGAACACGCTGTCTACCGATACGCCCAGGATTTCGGTGTTGATGGCTTTGAAATCGGCATGGCGATCGCTGAAAGCGGTGATTTCCGTCGGGCAGACAAAGGTGAAGTCCAGAGGATAGAAGAACAGAACGACGTATTTGCCGCGATAGTCAGACAGCTTGATGGTCTTAAATTCTTGATCGACCACCGCTTCGGCAGTAAAGTCAGGTGCTGCTTGACCAACGCGAAGACATTCGGTGCTGTGAGTCATGAAACGTACTCTCCTTAGAACTTCCTAATGCGTCTATAGTTTCCTTAGATAATCTGGCGGGGAATGGTCGGCATTGCCTCGCCGCAGTTCCTAGATTGCGAACTGTTACGACTATATCATAGTCATAACGATTTTGAGTAGAGTTTGTCGCTAAGTTTTCAGCTCGGTTCCAAAACTCTAATCCCCCGCCCCTATTTCCTTAGACAGTCTTAATTCTTCGCTCCTAGAGCTTGTAGTAGACTGGCGGTTCACTGAGCCTTAGACCCCTATGGATTTTCTCGACACTCGCGAATGGCTCCTGACCAACGGCTTGGGCAGCTTTGCCAGCGGCACGGTTGCCGACGCGCACACCCGCACCTATCACGGATGGCTGTTTGCGGCAGTGTCGCCACCGGGCCAGCGGACGCTGCTGCTGTCGCGGGTGGAAGCCTACCTGGATGTGGCAGGCGAGGGCTACCCGCTGGGCACAAACTACTGGGGCAGCGGGTCGGTGTCGCCTGTAGGCTACAAGCTGCTGCAATCTTTTTCGATTGACCCCGTGCCAACGTGGGTGTGGGGCACGTCAAACTGGACGCTGACCCGCGAAATTTTGATGACGCACGGGCTGTTGCCCAATCCTGACGGCAAGCCCGAACCCCGATTGCGACATCAAGTTTACATTCGCTATCGCTATGCCGGCCGGGAGCCTGCCTGGGTTAACCTGCGGCCGCTGGTGGGCGATCGCAACTTTCACCATCAGCAGCGCTACAGCCCAGAGTCCGAACCCGGCCTGCAATTCTCGCAACTGGTGGAACCCAACCGCGTGTCGATCCAGGCGACGCGGGGCAACTGGGTGGGCACGTCCTGGCAACTGAGCTGGAGCCAGGGCGACTATTATCCCGACGGGACGTGGTATTGGGATTATCGCTATCCCGAAGAGACGCGGCGCGGTCTGGGTGATCGCGAGGATTTGTACAGTCCGGGGCATCTGGCAATACTGCTCCATCCGGGGCAAAGTCTGGTGCTGGAGGCCCGCGTCCGCATCATCAACCCACTGCGGCCCTTCGTGCCGCCCAGCAATGAGACGTTTGAAACCGCGTTCCAGGCAGAGCAGGCGCGACTCAGACAAGTCTTTGCGCCGATGCTGAAGCCGACCGACCGGGGGCGATCGCCCGCCGTCACCTTCGCCGCGCCCCATCTCAGCCCCGCAGAATCCATGCTGGCAGCCCTGCTCCGCGCCAGCGATCAGTTCATCGCCCATCGCGCCTCCATCTGCGGCCCGACGGTAATCGCGGGCTACCACTGGTTTAGCGACTGGGGCCGCGATACGCTGATCGCCTTGCCGGGGCTATGTCTAACAACGCAGCGATTTGACCTGGCGCGGGGGCTGCTGGAATCCTTTGGTAAATACTGCCAGGGCGGTCTGATTCCCAATACCTTCCCAGACAACGGCGCACACCCAATTTACAACAGCATCGACGCGGCGCTGTGGTGGGTCGAGGTTTTGGGCCTCTACCTGGAAGCCAGCCAAGACTGGGACTTTTTGGTGCAGCAATATCCCGTCGTCCGGCAAATTCACAAGTCCTTCGCCACGGGCACGTCCTACAATATCCGCATCGACGCGATGGACGGGCTGGTGACCTGGGAGCATCCCGGTTTTGCGCTGACCTGGATGGATGCGGTGGTGAATGGCGAACCCGCCACGCCGCGGCAGGGCAAATGTGTGGAAATCAACGCGCTGTGGTATTCGGCGCTGTGCTGGGCGGAGCGCTGGGCCACCTGGCTGGCGGAAAAAGGCGGCAACGGCGAGGAACCCGCCAACTATGCCAACCACGCCCGCCGCTATGGGCAGCAGGCCGAACAGGTAAAGGCATCGCTGCAAAAGTTCTGGAACGGGCGACTGGCCTACCTCTATGACCTGATCGACCCTGGCGACAGTCCCAATACGCAAATTCGCCCCAACGCGGTGATCGCCCTCTCGCTCACCCACTGTGGCTTTTCTGATCTGCAAGGCAAAAAGGCGCTGGTCACCGCCCGCGATCGCCTCTTGACCCCCTACGGACTGCGATCGCTCGATCCCAGCGACCCCTACTACGTCGGCCGCTACATCGGCGACCCCGTGCATCGAGATCATGCCTATCACCAGGGCACGGTTTGGAGCTGGCTGATTGGCCCCTTCATCCGGGCCTGGCAGCGGTTTTATCCTGGCGAACCCTTGCCGTGGGATGCCCAACCCCTGCTCGACCACTTCACCAACCAGGCTTGCCTCGGCTCCATCTCTGAGATCTTTGACGGCGACCCGCCGCACGATCCGCAAGGGGCGATCGCCCAGGCCTGGTCTGTCGCGGAATTGATCAGGCATTGGCATGACCTGGGGATTGAGAGCTAGGGCAAAATCCAAAACCCAACATCAAACCAATCTCAGCAACCCCTCCATCATCCGCTGCGCCTGACCTTCATAGCCGCTGCCGAAGAGGTTGAAATGATTCAGGATGTGGTAGAGGTTGTAGAGCGTTTTGCGCTGGGCGTAGCCCGGTTCCAGGGGAAAGGCTTCGTTGTAGGCGCGGTAGAAATCATTGGGGAAACTGCCGAAGAGTTCCGTCATGGCCAGATCGACTTCGCGATCGCCAAAGTAGGTCGCTGGGTCAAAAATCACGGGTTCCTCTAGCTGGGTAACGGCCGCATTGCCCGACCACAAATCGCCGTGTACCAAGGAGGGCTGGGGATCGTGCCCTTGCAGCAGTTTGGGAATTGCGTCTAGCAGGCGATCGCCCTCTGGAAAATGACCCCCACGCTTTTTTGCCAGATGAAGCTGGTAGCCGATGCGATGCTCTGCCCAAAAATCGACCCAGCTTGCGGTCCAGGGGTTGGGCTGGGGCGTAGAGCCGATGGTATTGTCCAGATCCCAGCCAAAGCCGCGATCGCTCGTAACCCGGTGCATCGCCGCTAGGTTGCGCCCCATCTCCGCCCAACTGCGGTGCGTGCCATAGCCAAAATCTAGCCACTCCAGCACTAGATATGCCGAGCCGTCCGCCGTGCCCCAACAGAGCGGCTGTGGCACGCGAATCGTGTGGGTGTCCGCCATCTGGCGCAGGCCCAAAGCTTCTGCCTTAAACATCGCCACGCGAGCCGCCTGGTTCAGCTTGACGAAATAGGCGTGGCGCTCATCGGTCAGCGCGTAGCCCTGGTTGATGCTGCCGCCGCCGACGGGACGCTGGCGCAGGCTGCCCAGTGGCGCTCCGGTGACTTGGCGGATATGGTCGGCGATCGCATTCCACATGCAGGAAGGAGGCAAAGCAAAAGTTAGGGATCAGGCTTCGGGCTTGAGGATGACCACGCTGTAGGCATCGGCAGAGAGGTATTGCTGAGCCGCGGTCATCAGGTCGGCAGCCTCGACGGACTGAATGTGTGTGGGATAGAGCAGGGCAGGCTGCAAATCGCCCACGACAGAATGATAGTAGCCATAGAGTCCGGCGCGATCGCCCGGTGTTTCGTTGCCAAAGATAAAGCGGTTGGCGACGAGGGTGCGGATGCGCTGAATCTCGAAGTCGGTGACGGGTTCGCTTTGCAGGCGACGAATATGCTGGGCGATCGCCGCTTCCACGTCGTCCAGATTCTCAGCGGGCAACTGGGCAGAAATGTAGAACACGCCCTGATGGGTGTAGGTCATGTTGCTGGCAGAAATGCCCGACACCAGCCGCCGATCTTCCCGCAGATCGCGCACTAGCCGCGAGGTTCGTCCCTGCGACAGCACCGATGCCAGCACGTCCAGCGCGTAGGTCTGGGGCAGGCTGTCCATCCCTGGCACGCGCCAGGTCATCACCAGGCGAGCTTGCTGGAGGGTGGGGTCGGTCTGCTCGTAGCGATGGATGGACTGGAACGGCGGCTCCGGCTCGGTGTGCAGTGGTTCTTGCAGCGTTGGGGGGGCCGGCTGGGCCCGATGCGCCTGGGTCTGCGCGAAGCCCTCCGCGACGATCTCCACCAATTGCTCGACGGGCAAATTGCCGACTGCTACAGCTGTTATGGATTGCGGCTGATACCAGGTCTGGTGAAAATCGCGCATCTGCTGCGCCGTGAGCGCCTCAATCACAGACGCAGGGCCAAGCACCGGGCGGCGATAGGGCGATCGCCCAAAGGTCATTTCCATCGCCCGGTAGAACGTGCGCCGCTGGGGATTGTCGTTTGCCCGGCGAATTTCTTCCAAAATCACATGGCGCTCTCGCTCAAAGGCTTCATCGGGAATCGCGGCGTTTAGCACCACCTCGATCTGGTGCGGGGCCAGTGCTGCAAAATCCTGCGGAGCCGTGGTGATGTAGTAATGGGTGTAGTCCTGGCTGGTGGCGGCATTGGTGACTGCGCCGCGCTGTTCGATCAGCCGCTCAAAGTCGCCACTCTGGAGCCGGGCCGTGCCCTTAAACACCATATGCTCCAGAAAATGCGCCATGCCGTTGATGGCATCTGTTTCAACCGCAGACCCCACCCCCAGCCACAGGCTCAGGTTCACAGCCTCTACGGGAATTTGTTCGGCAACAATGGTTAACCCATCGGGGAGTCGGTGAACCGTTGGCTCATTGAGACGAGGCGGTTTGCTCGCCTCTAGCACAGTCGGAATTGGAGTCATTGGGTAACAGACAAACAGTTCTTAATCTATCTTAATCGTCTGAACCATTGAAAACAGCATTGCCGCTCTAGTTTTCCTGGTTTCATCCTACCCATCCCCCTCTCAATGCCGCTCAATCGCTCAATTCCGCTCAATCGCTGACCGCAATCCCTGAGCAGACTTCACTCTCCGGAGCGCTCCAGGGAATCCTGGTAGGAAAGAATGATTGGGATGATTGGCGCTGGGTTTGGGAATGGCAGACAGGGCAGGGGGCTGAAGGTCTGGGGTTTCGGGCGGTCAGGGCGACGCAGTTGAGAAAGGTCTGACAGACTTTGCCCGCGATCCAGCGAGATGGAGATGTTTAGGAAAGTTTTGGAGGCAGGAATGCGGCAGATGACGGATACGTCTGGCAATCGGGCAATGCTTGGGGCGATGCTGGGAATGGTGCTGGGGGCGATCGCCTTGGGGGCTTGCTCATCCAGTGTTTCCCGCGTTCCCGTAGAACCGTCCCCCGTTGCGAAGGGACAAGCTCCAGAAGCCTCGCTCGCATCCGCCGCAACCGTTTCCGGCGCAGCAGCCCTTGAATCCACCACCGCAGAAATCTCGGCAGACGATCGGGCCGCGATTCGGCAGTTGGGCGTGCCGCTGGTGGTGCCTACGGTTCTGCCGCCGGAGACGTATTTATCCGATGTGGTGGTCACGTCTGATCCAGACTGGGGCAAGGAATATACGCTCTACTACCGCTCGTTTTCAGCCGATCGTGCGATCGCCACTTGTTTTCAGATTGAATACAGCGACGGCGGCTTTGGTGGGCCGCTGCCGCCTAATAGCCGGCCCATCGAAACACCTGCGATCGCCCGCTCCAACGACCCCTACTTCATCTATTGGGCAGACAACGAGCCATCCAGCGATGATTCTCTCTTTCCAGCCAACGCTGTGTTTTCTGACTGGATTGAGGTTCCGGGCGTACCCGGCGGCTATCGACTCAGCAGCGGCCTGATCGATTCGGAACTGGTGCGGGCCTGCAACTTCCTCGACCCAGATTCCGCCGTGGCGATCGCTTCGTCGCTAAACCGTCTGGAGCCTTGATGCTTCAAACCCTTGCTTGCTACCCTTGCTCGGCGTAGCGCTTTAGCTCCTGCGCCATGCGTCGCAGTCCGCTCTGTTCGTCCCGACGGATAAACGGCAGCAGCAGGGTGGTCAGCGTGCCGGAGAGGGTTTCGCGGTGGAGATATTGCGTGCGATCGCCCCCTAGGTCTTGCAGTTCAAACCAGTGTTCGCTGCGAAATCCGGGCGCGGTGTAGCGCAGGCTCAGACAAACCGACGGCTGCACCAGCGTGACCAGCGGCTCGATTTGGGTTTCTTCTTCGCCCATAACGCGCTTAATGGACAGGCGCACGGTTTTGCCCTGGCGAAAGGGGCGATCGGGCGACAGGTCGTAGAAAAAGGTGTTCCAGCGAAACCACTGGTGTTTGTCCATCAGCACTTGCCAGACGTGCGATCGCGGCGCGTTGATTTCCGTTTTGGCATAGAGCGTGGGCATTGTTGGAGATTGCTGATTGGGGGGTGCAGGGGTTTTTAATAAAAGGCTATAGGATTTACGCATTTTATTGATGCATTATTGGCGCTTTATAGGCGCTTTATTGGCGCATTTTCTAAAGTTGGGCTGTGTCTCTTTTGAATTCCCCAAACCCCTGCCCCAAAGCCCCTGGCATCCCATGCGGATCGTGATGCTGTCTTCGACCTTTCCCTATCCGCCGACTCGCGGCGGGACAGAGGTGCGAACCTTCCACCTGCTGCGATGGCTGGCGCAACGGCACGAGGTGACCCTGCTGACGCAGCGGGTGAATGCGACCGGTTTGGAAGTGTTGGCTGAAGGTGCGGAACCCCCGATGAGCGTGGATGCTGATCTGGCGGCACTGGCGGCAACGGGCGCAAGGGTGGTGTGTTTTCCACTGGGGCGACTCGCGAAGCAATCCCTACGGGAATCGCCTCAGGATGCTTTTCCTGGCGACTCATTTCGCAATTCCCTGGGCAAATTGGTGCGACTGGGGCGATCGCACCTCTGGGGCATTCCGCCGAACGTGGCCTTTCGCCACAGCCCCGCGCTGCAAGCCTGGGTGGATGATGCAGTGCAGCAGCGCCGATTTGACGTGCTGACCTGCGAGCATGGCGCAAATGCAGTGTACGTGCGGCCGGAGTTTCAGCGGCGGGTGCGGACGGTGCTAAATGCCCACAGCTTTGCCGTCGGCTGGACGCGGGCCGAACTGGCGCTGGGCGTGTCGGCCAATCCCTGGCGCGATCGCCTTTACTTGCCGACAATCGAGCGCTACGAGCGACGGTTTCGGCAACAGTTTTCCCGCGTGGTGGTGACGACGGCGGAAGATCGGCGGCAGTTTTTGGATTTTTTGTCGGGGCCCGATTCTGCCGCCGCCAATGCCGACCCCGACTGGGTACAGGTGGTGCCAAACGGGATTGATTTGGCTGCCTTTTTGCCCCGCGCGGCCGATCCGGGGGGATATCGGCTGGTGTTCGCAGGGGCGATGGATGCGCCGCATAATATCGACGCAGTGTGTTTTTTTGCTGAAGCGGTATTACCATTAGTGCGATCGCGCTATTCTGAAGTCACTTTTTGCATTGCGGGGGCGCGTCCGGCAGCCGCAGTGCGGGCGCTGGCGCAGCATCCTGGCGTGCAGGTGATAGGCGCGGTTGCGGAGATGGGTGCAGTGTTGCGGGAAGCGACGGTGTGCGTGTTGCCGCTGCGGCTGGGGTTTGGCATTAAAAACAAAACCCTAGAAGCGATGGCGGCGGGTGTTCCGATTGTGGGGAGCGATCGTGCGCTGGAGGGATTGCCCATCGAGGCGGCAGAACCGCTGGCGCTGCGGGCAAACACGCCAACGGAATATGCAGGGGCGATCGCCCGTCTGTTTGACAGCCCTACGCTGCGGCAGCAGTTGTCTCAGCGGGCCCGTGCCCTAGTAGAGACCCACTACACCTGGGAAAAGGTCGGCCAGCAGTACGAGCGGGCGCTGATGGAGCCGTCGCCCGTTGCGAAACCCTAGCATCCTTGAGCGCCGCCCCGCTCGCAAACGTCATCTGGAAAGAGTGATGTAGCGGTGATGAAAAAACCGGCCCGTCGAACCCGTCCAGCCCAAAAGCAGAGCGCGTCTTCGTCGTCTATGGCGGCCCGTCACCTCCGCATCACGCCGCCCAAGGTCAAGGTTTTTGTGTCGCCAGAACCGCCCTCTCCGGAGACGACTGCGGCTCCTCGCCCCAAGGTCAATGTGTGGGTGGGGCGATTTGCCAAGCCACCTGCTCCGGAGTCGCGCTCGGTCGATCTGTCGCTAGAAGACTCGCTGGAGGAGTGGGAAGAAGCGTTTCTAGCCGAAAATCCCCCGGTCGAATCCAACGGCGTGAAGCTGCTGGTGTCGCCGCCCCCCCCAAAGCAGCGGCCCTGGCTGGGGGGTCTGCTGGCAACGATACTCTGGCTGGGCAGCGGCAGCCTGGTGGCGATGGCGGGCTGCACGGCCTTTTGGCTGATTGTGAATCCGGGGCGGGTAAGCTGGCTGGGCTGGGCGCTGCCGGAGTGGAACCGAGAGGCCTTTATGCGCGACGATACGCCGCGAAGTTGGGGCACAATCCAGACTGAGGCCGCCCAGCAAAACCGGACGCTGGGCACGCCGCTGATGCGGTCGGTCGGTTGGGGAGCATCGGCTGGAAAGGCAACCGTGGTGCTGGTGCCTGTGCTGGCTGCCCAGCCCCGCTGCGCCGACCCTGCCGAGGCTTGCCTGCACCTGGTCGAACTGCGGGCCTATCACCTGGAAACGCCGCTGGACAGTGCCGGACGGCTGAGCAGCGATACCCGGCTGCAACTGGGCGATCGCCTGCCGGTGGCGGGCCCAAGGGAATTTGGCGTGGTGTCGCTGCTGCCGGGGGGCGCTCCGGCGGGGCAAGGTTCGACCCGTCGCCTGCCCCTGCAACAGATCGAGCCGATTGAAGGGGATGCGCCCAAACCCGACGGCTGGTTTTCCCTCAGCGGACAGCAGCGGCGCGGCAGTCAGGCGATCGCCTATGGGCAAGTTGGTTATTACGACGCGGCCCAGCGACGGCTGCGGCTGCTGCTTTCCTGGAGTAGCCTGGTTCGCCGCCCCCGCTGGCAGGAGGTGACAGGCGACGACTCGCCAGAACTGGTGGTTGATCAAACCGTGGGGCTGGAGCCTCAATTTACGGTTTATCAGGTGAAACCGGCCGAGGGCGGCATCGTGCGGCTGGAGGCGATCGCCCTAGAACAGCCTCCCTTCGCCAGTCAGAGCTTGGAAAATGCGCTGTTTCTCGCCCGCAACGGCCTGTGGAGCCACGCCCGCGCCTGGATGGAGGGCTATAAAAAACGCAATCCCAAAACCTGGACTGCGGCCGCCCAGGCCCAGCTTGACCTGATTGCGCTGCAC
>NZ_DVEA01000301.1:0-16848 GCF_015295965.1 Thermoleptolyngbya sp. M55_K2018_002 | reverse complement strand
CTCTGTAGGGCTTCCAAAACCCCAAGCCCAAAACCCCAAGCCCAAAACCCCAACCCTAAAACCCAACCTCTAAACCGCAGCGCCACTCAATTGCCTCCAGCGCAGCGGCCCTGAAATCCAAAATCTAAAACCCAAAATCCAGCCTCTACCCCTCAACCCCCAAATACTCGTTCACATCCTCTAGCAGGCGCGTTAGTTCGGCTTCGGTCGTCAGCCGGATGCGGTCGTCGCGCACCGTCACCAGCACCTTCGCCGCAAAGGGGCTGGGCCAGATGTTGGGGTTGCAGAAAATTTCTAAAAACACCTCGCCCGTATGCTGATATTCCATTGATGGCTTGGGACTGGGACGGCTGCCGGTGCTGCTAGCGGAAACTGCCTTCAGGTGTTCCAGCAGCGTGGCGATCGCCCCCTTAAGCTCCTGCGCGGCTGCTGGCGAAAAGCTAAACGACACCGACCCTTCCACCAAATTTAATCTCAGTTGCGTCATCAAAAGCCCCACTTGCGTTTCACGCCCACGTCAAGATGCAGAATATGCCGTCGGTTGCCCGCATAAATGCCCAAGCCACCCGGCCACCAGCCCACCAGCATTTTCGCCAGATCTGCCCCCATATAGCCCTGCACGACGATATCCACTGCCCCCCCGCCGAGATGCTGGCTGCGCCGCGCTCCGCCTGCTTTGGAGTTAAATGGCTCTGGACGATACCAAGAGGTAATCCGGAAGGGCTTGCCGATTTGCTGGCGGGCTTTTTCAAGCTGCGTCGCCAGTTTCACCATGTTCTCCACATGCTCAGCCGTTTGGGGCAGGCGCGTGCAGTTGTGGGTCGCCTCGCCCCATGTAAAAGAGCCGTTGGGGATAATCGGCTGGTCAGAATAGACGGTGCCCCGATTTCCAACAAGCTTGATTTCCTTGCCAGAAAAGGTTTTGGGTGCAGCCGCCGCCGGAGCCGCCGCCGCCATTGCCGCTAAGGGCATCCCAGTCTTCGCCTGGAAAGGTATGACCGAAGAGGAATACTCCTGGGCCTGCCGATCCGACACATGCCACAGGCTGATGCCACGAATATATTGCTCTGGATTGTTGATGGCAAAGCGAATATGCCCTTGCAAGCTACCGCTGGCATCGGCGTAGGCGTAGGAATGAAGGTCAAAGGTCATGCCTTTGGGAACTTTGAAGATTTCTTCTTCGGTGAGTTCTTCTATGGGCACGGGGCGACGCTTGATGACCGTATCTTGGGTGATTTCTAAAATCTGTGCGGCGGTTTGCTCTTCGATGGGATACACCACTTCACCATCCGACAGCACTTCGGCAAAGCGATTATAGACGTACCAGGTGTTGAATCCGCCGAGGTTGCCTTCCTTGAGCGCAAACTTGATGTGTTCGTCAAAATCTCCCGCTGAGTCAGCATAGGCGTAGGACTGAATTTCATACTCAGCGCCCGCGTCTACTTTATATTGCTCATGTTGCGGCAGATGACCGACATAGACGGGACGACGCTTCAAGACAGCACGACTGTCGGTGATCTTGATAATTTGCTTCGTCATTGGAAGATCCTTGGATAGATGCGAGGGGGCTAGATGCAACGGGCTAGGTACAACTGACCAGGTACAGATGGTGAGGTGCGAACAGTAAAACCCGTCCTGGCAGGGATTTACCCTGTGCGGAGAGTCCAGTAACCCGGTTTAGAAGACTGATAGCAACTGATAGCAAGACAAGAATCGTTGCTCCGTTGAGGGTTGGAGGGCAACTCAGCGCAAAGCCTGACAACCAGAGGGCTTGGGTTTGTAGTCAGAGTTTTCATCTGGTTACAAGATTACCCTCATAATAACAATCAGCAGGTGGTCAGCGGGCGATCGCCCCCTAGCCAGAGCGTTACGTTTCTCGAAGCGCCTCAACGTCCAAAGTACGCCAAAGCGCGTTAGTATCTCTGCGTAATTTCTGCGTAATTTCTGCGTAATTTCTGCCTACTGTACCGCCTATGACTCGCCAAGACCATCGCGCCACCGTGCGCCGTGTTCTGCTGATCACGCTGGGACTGAATCTGCTAGTGATGGCGCTAAAGGCGACTGTGGGATTTTTGACGGGTTCCCTCAGCCTGCTGGCCGACGCGCTCCACAGCGTCACCGACTCCGCCAACAACATCCTGGGGCTGGTCGCCAGTCGATTCTCGTCTCCCTATCCCGACCGCAGCCATCCCTACGGCCATCAAAAGTTTGAAGCGGTGGGGGCACTGGGGATCAGCGCATTTTTGGGAATTGCCTGTTTTGAAATTTTGCAGGGGGCCATCACTCGCATCTTGGGCGGCGGCGAACCGCTGATCTTGGAAGGCTGGGAGTTGTGGCTCTTGCTGCTGGTGCTGGGCATCAATATTTTTGTCACATTTTATGAACGGCGCGTGGGAGAGCGCATTGGCAGCCCCATCCTGCTGGCTGATGCCCGCCACACCATGAGCGATGTCTGGGTGACGATTACGGTGATGGCTGGACTGTTGGGTGTGTGGGTGTTGGGGGTGCAGTGGCTAGATGTGGCGCTGGCGTTTCCGGTGGCGCTGCTGGTCTTTTGGAGTGGTTGGCAGGTCTTGAAGGAAAACTTGCCCTGGCTGGTGGATGAAATGGCGATCGCCCCTGAAAAGATTCACGCCATTGTCACCCAGGTTCCGGGCGTGGTGAACTGCCACAGCATCGCCTCGCGGGGGGTCGTAGGGCGGCAGGTGTTTATCGAAATGCATCTGGTGGTGAATGCCGAGGATGTAGACACGGCCCACGACATTACCGAAGCCGTCGAAGCGGCACTGGAAGATGCGTTTAGCCCGGTGCGAACGACAATTCATGTCGAACCGCAGCGGTATGTCTCCGACCAACTGACCTACGACACGACCCCTGAAAAATAGGGCGATCGCCCCATCGTCACCGCCCCTTACAAGCGCCCTTTACAGTTGCCAGGTCTAGCTCTGAACCTAGGCAGTGTCTTAAAACTTTCTAGGTCGTTGATTGCCTTGAGTCGATCCCCCTTAAATCCTTCTCAATAAGGGAACCTCCGGAGTGGTTCGGCTCGGTTCCCCCCTTTTTAGGGGGGGGGGGGGGGGGATCAAAGGGTTTCAAAACACGCCCTAGCTCTGAACCTAGCTCTGAGGCTGACTCTGCCGCTGACCATCCCTACGCCAGCCACTTGGCGCTCAGCACAATCGTCAGCCCAATAAACAAGACCGTCAGCGTCCAGGTGACTCGGTTCAGCGTGGTTTCCGCGCTCTTGGTGCTGGTAAACAGTTGCGCCTGTCCGCCCAGCCCGCCCAGCCCATCGCCCTTGGGGCTATGCAGCAGCACCAGCACAATCAGTCCAACGGCAGAAATCGCCCAAATGATTTGAACAATAGAAACGAGGGTCATGAGGGGTTAAAGGTTAGGGATCAGCGGTCGGAGCAAAACTCCAGTCGCTAGAGTGCTGCGGAACTGGAGCTTGCCCGACTTTAAAAACTCGACCAAAAAATTCGGCCAAGCTCTATTCTATCGAGAGTTTAGCGCTGTGAGAACGGCCTGCCTCCGAGTAATGAGATAGGGGCAGTTCGATAGGGGCAGTGCGACAGGAGGGCCATAGGGGCGATCGCCCAAGCCGCACCCTCCCGACTCCACCTCTACGTCCTCTACAGGGAAACGCGCACCGGAGTCCGGTTCTGGCGCACGTCAAAGCCGACGGGTTCGATCAGCGACTGACCTGTCATTTCCACAGGCTGGGGAATCCGCAAAATTTCCAGAATAGTCGGCGCAATGTCTGCCAAGATGCCACCATCGCGCAGCACGACATCGGTGCCGTGGCCAGGAATCTTCCGCTTTTCACCCTCGACCAAAATGAAGGGCACTGGATTGGTCGTGTGGGCCGTCCAGGGATGCCCCTCCTCGTCCAGCATGACTTCGGCGTTGCCATGATCGGCGGTGATCAGCGCAGTGCCGCCTGCTCTGCCAATGGCTTCCAGCAGCCGCCCCACACAGCGATCGACCGTCTCGACTGCCTGAATCGCAGCCTCCATTTTGCCCGTGTGCCCCACCATGTCGGGGTTGGCGTAGTTAATGACGATCAGCCCATAGATGCCCTTTTCAATGGCGGCGATCGCCCCATCGGTCACGGCTTCGGCCGACATCGTAGGCGCACTGTCGTAGGTGGGCACTTGGGGGCTGGGCACCATGGCGCGGTCTTCGCCCTCAAAGGGTTCCTCAATGCCGCCGTTAAAGAAGTAGGTGACGTGGGCGTATTTCTCGGTTTCTGAGGTGCGAAACTGGCGCAGCCCATTGCGAGAAATCACTTCACCCAGAATGTTGTTGAAATCTTGCGGCAAGAAGGCGACCAGCACCGGGAAAGCGGGGTCGTATTGGGTGAAGGTGACAAACGTCAGGTTGGGAATTTGCGTCCGCTCGAACCCGCTGAAGTTGGGATCAACAAAGACCTGAGTCAGTTGACGCGCCCGGTCGGGACGGAAGTTGTAGAAGATGACCCCATCGCCCTCGCTGACGGCTCCAGGCGCAATCCGCGTCGGCTTAACAAACTCATCCGTCACGTTTTCGGCGTAGGAGGCTTGCAGCACTTCCAGCGCTGTACGACCGTCGCCCTCGCCGTCCTGGGTCATCAGGTCATAGGCGGCTTGGGTGCGCTCCCAGCGGCGATCGCGATCCATGCTGTAGTAGCGCCCGCTGAGGGTGACAATCCGCCCTACCCCAATTTCGTCAATATAGCGCTGGATCGTTTCCAGGGCTGCGAGTCCATCCGTGGGCTTGGTGTCTCGCCCGTCGGTGATGACATGAATGCACACGTCCGAGATATTCTGCTCCTTAGCCAGTTCCAGCAGCCCCGACAGATGGCTGAGGTGAGAATGCACGCCACCGTCGGAACATAGACCCACTAGATGCAGCTTGCCACTGCTCTGGCGCACGGCTTCGCAGGCCTTGAGTAGGGCAGAGTTGCTGAGAATTGTGCCGTCTTCAACCGCGTCGCTGATGCGGACGAGTTCCTGGGGAACGACGCGCCCCGCGCCAATGTTCAGGTGCCCGACTTCGGAGTTGCCCATTTGCCCTTCGGGCAGCCCTACGCTCTTGCCAGAGGCTTGCAGCAGGGTATGGGGATAGGCCGCCCAGAGGCTATCCATCACGGGCGTTTGGGCGGCGGCGATCGCATTGCCGTCATCGCTGGGACGATAGCCCCACCCATCTAGAATGACCAGTACCACTGGAGAGATTGGCGCTTGTGCCATGAGAATCGCCTGAATGACAACAGATTAAGAACAGTAGATTAGGAACAGTTGGGAACAGAATTCAGCGCTTAAAACAATTGAGTATGTAAATACTTACATGAGTAATGCAAATTTTCCAGCAATAATATCACCCAATTCTTAAAAATCACCTAACTCCATCAGGAAAAAGATTTTTATGGAGCTTATGTAAGGAATTGAGTAGTTTTCCTGAGTAATTTCACCCAAGCGGATTACAGATGACTCTATCCTGTCTTGCTGCCAGTTAAGACGGGGTTCTCAATTCTCAGCACATCCAGAAAATACTGCAATGCTCAAGTTTTGAAAGGCTGACATGCTCTCTGTATCTAGGGTATCAGCCCCTAGATCGACTTAAGGACTGGTTAAGAAACCGGCTGTGAACTCTCACGTCTCTCTGCGTGTATGGGGCATTACAAAACTAGCTAAACTGATAAAGCAACACTATCGATCTCGGTTTTGTCCTGGAGATTCTCAGGATTAAGCTGACTTGGATTTCCCGCCACAAAATCATTGCGCTTCAAGCACAAGAAACTGTTATTCAACCGATTAGCAATCATTAGCAATCATTAGCAATCACTGGCAATCAACTGTAGTAATCAACGGTCAATTCGCTACGGATTGCGATCCCCAGTTTGACCAGATTCTTGAATTGCGTCATGTTAATCTCTGATCCCTGTACTGATGCCCTCTATTTCATTTAGGCAGAACGCAACCTCACGACTCGCACCTTTACGGTGGCGATCGCCCGTCTAAGACGATTCTTTTTTGGCTTTCATTTTCTGTTTCTGCTTGTCGCGCTTGGCGGCGGCTTTGGCAGCTTTTTCGGCGGCGATCGCCTCCAACCTAGCTCGTTCTCGCTCCTCCGCGACTTTTTCCAGGTAATAGTGATAATCGCCACGATAGAGCCGCAATTCTCCGTCACGCACCTCGACAATTTTGGTGGCTACCTGAGAAATGAAGTAGCGATCGTGGGACACCACAATCAGCGTGCCGTCGTAGTTTTGAATCGCCTCCTCCAGCATTTCCTTGGCGGGAATGTCGAGGTGGTTGGTCGGCTCGTCCAAAATCATCAAATTCACCGGGCGCAGCAGCATTTTGGCCAGGGCCAGCCGCGCCTTTTCGCCGCCGCTGAGGGCTTCTACTTTTTTGAACACCATGTCCTGGCTAAACAGAAAACGCCCCAGCAGCGTCCGCACTTCCTCGTTGCTCCAGTCAGGCACTTCGTCGTGGATCGTGTCCATCACGGTTTTGCTGAGATCCAACGCCTCCGCCTGATTTTGCTCAAAATAGCCGGGGATCACGTTGTGGTCGCCGAGGGCCACTTTGCCATCGGTGGGCTGCTCCATGCCCATGATCAGCCGCAGCAGTGTGGACTTGCCGCAGCCGTTGGGGCCGAGAAACGCGATGCGATCGCCCCGCTCGATCAGCAGATTTGCCCCCAAAAACAGAATCTTGTCTTCGTAGGTGTGGGTCAGGTCTTGAATCATCACCACTTCGCGGCCGCTGCGGGGTGCAGGGGGGAAGCGAAACTGGAGCGGCCGCACGCTGCCCGTCGGCGCATCGATCCGCTCGATTTTTTCAAGCTGTTTTTCGCGGCTCTTGGCCTGGGTGCTGCGGGTGGCGCTGGCGCGAAACCGATCGACGAAGGCCTGCTGCTTCTCCAGTTCCTTCTGCTGCCGCTCGTAGGCAGAAAGCTGCGCCAGTTGGGCTTCTTCCTTTTGCTGGAGATAGGCGGTGTAGTTGCCCAGGTAGGTGGTGGACACGCCGCGCTCGGTTTCGACAATCTGCGTGCAAAGGCGATCGAGAAACTCCCGGTCGTGGGAGACAATCACCATCGGCGTGGTCAGCCCCTTGAGGTAGGTTTCCAGCCACTCGATGGTTTCCAGGTCGAGGTGGTTGGTCGGTTCGTCCAGCAGGAGCAAATCGGGCGATTGCAGCAAGATTTTGCCCAAGCTCATTCGCATCTGCCAGCCGCCGCTGAAGGCGCTGACGGGGCGATCGCCATCTTCGGCTGCGAACCCCATTTCCGGCAGGATTTTTTCAATCTTGGCCTCTAGCCCATAGCCGTCCATCGCTTCAAACTTGCGCTGGAGCCGATCAAGCTGGTGGATCAGGTCGTCTAGTTCTTCTGGCGAAGCGGTCTGCATCTGGTGCTGAACGTCGATCAGCCCTTCGTGGATCTGGTTCACTTCGGCAAAGGCTCGCCAAAACTCGTCGCGCACCGTGCGGCTGGGATCGACCTCAAATTCTTGGGTCAGATAGGCGATGTGCAGGCTGGCGGGGCGGATGATTTCTCCCGTGGTTGGCTCCATTTCGCCCGCGATGATCTTGAGCTGGGTCGATTTGCCCGCGCCGTTGACCCCTACCAAACCGACGCGATCGCCCGGTTTCACCTCCCAGTTGATATCCTTCAGAACTTCGCCCGTAGGATAGATTTTGCTGATGTGTTCTAAACGCAGCATGAGTGACCTTGTGATAGAGCGCGGTGATAGGAGCGCGATGAACCTGGCCAACACTCATCCGTTACAGTCGGTCATGAATTCGTGTAAAGCTCTCCATAATCTTAAGCATTTTTTAAGCATTATGGTTCGCTCTGCCTAGAAGGTTGGAGCAACGCTCAGAGAGCCGTCCTGAGAAAGATGCAAGAAAGATGCAGCCGTGGCGCTTGCCCGTCACCAAATCTTTTCGAGACGCAGCGCAAACCCCGGCAGCACAGGGTCACCCCTGAGCGTTTCTGGATTTTCCAAGACCTGTACCGGGCGATCGCGCTGATACACATACACTGTGCGGCCAGGGCGATCGATCAGCCAGCCCAGGCTTGCGCCGTTGTCGAGATACTCCTGCATCTTGTCTTGCAGCAGGTTGAGGCGATCGCTCGCAGACCGCAACTCCACTACAAAATCAGGGCAAATCGGAGCAACGGAGGCCTGTTGTTCATCCCTCAGCGCGTTCCAGCGCTCCAGCCGAATCCACGCCGCATCGGGCGATCGAATAGCCCCATTGGGCAGCGTAAACCCCGTGCTGGAATCAAAGCATTCTCCCAATTCTGTCTCGTCATTCCAGTTGCAAAGCTGCTGGCTGATTTTGGCGTTTCGGTTTCCACTATCAGAAAGGGTAAGGGGGCATAATCATTACGACTCTGGTGGCGCTGCGCTCGATTCGCAAGTCGGGGTTAGCACGGCATAGCTCGTGAAACTGCTCCAGACCTAGCGACATCTGAGCAGGCAACTCCACGGTCAGCGGTGTCAGTTCAGCGTGAATGCGGAGCGTCGTCATAGGGTACTCATGGGATACTCATGGGGTTCGGCGGAAAGCGGACGGTTGAGGCCATTGTAGTGCGACTGTCGTGCGACCCTGACAGGGACAAAGATCTGACAGGGACAAACGCCTAGACGTGGTTTGCTTCTGAGCCAGCTTCCGCAACCAGGGTTTTCAGTTCCACCAGCAATTGCTCCTCTTCGCGGCGCAGTTCCGTCAGCCGGGCGAGAATCTGGTCAAGCTGCTGGGTGGGGTTGTCTGAGTCAGTTTTTCGGGGGTGTCGGGTCGAGGATTGTGACAGGCGCTTTGCAAGCTGGAATCCGCCGCCAAAAATGGACGCGAATAGCCATAGCGGCACCTGAAATAGCCGCAGCCAGAGGTTTTCCGTGAGCCGCCCAATTGCGCCGAGGAGACCTACCAGCAGCGCGATCGCCCCTACTATCAGCCCCAAAGCCCAGAGGGGATGCATCACTAGCCATTGCGCGATCGGGTGGGCGGCCAGCCAGGTTTGTAGCGGCGTGCTGAGGGACTCTAGGAGGCGATCGCCCAGGCTATCCAGCAGGGATTGTCCAAACGGGTTCATGAGCAATTAGGGGGAGAGAGATCCAGACAGCGCAGGCGGCAAACGGCATCGCAAAAAACACCTGCATAACGTGCATAATCAGAGTCTTCACGATAACCGCAAATTTCTAACCCCTGACCCCGCTGCCCAAAATCCCCAAGTCTAACCCCGCCCCGGCGCGGCCAGGTTGCGGAAGCGGGTAAACTGTGGCTCAAACAGCAGCTTCACTGTGCCCACCGGGCCGTTACGATGCTTGGTGATGATAATTTCGGAAATGCCGCGATCGGGGGTGTCGGGATTATAGTATTCGTCGCGATAGAGCATGATGATTAGGTCAGCATCCTGCTCAATTGCGCCAGAATTATGAGAGACCAACCCATCTGCCATCCAAGAAGCAGGGCCAGGAACGGTCAGATCGTAAACCATCTCCTCTCCATCTGGCTCAATAGACGTTATCGCATCCCAAAATAAATCGGCAGTTGCAATTTCCTTGAGCGCCGTGTTGTTCAAAATGTCGGCATAGGTTAAAACCACATCGCGAGTGGGGGAAAACTTGAAGTGCGCGGAGCCACCATAGGATGTTCCTCTCAGGGATGCCATCTGGCGTTGAGAAATGCCCTGATCTTTCATGTCTTGCTTAATCTGTTCAAAAACCTGTGCTGGCAGCGTATCTCTGTTGGGATTCGCTTTGCCTCGATGCGCCAGTTCTCGCATCACCACGGCCGCAGGTTCGACCCTAGGCCCAAACGCGCCTACAGTTTCTAGAAACTTGAGTTGTTGAGTTTTACCGTAAATCTGAACGTTATAGCAATTGGATTTTGTCCAACGGATTTGGCTAAAAATTCCTAGCCGCAGCAGAAGAGCCGCTACGTCTCGGGCCAACCCTTCGCTTACCGTTGCAAAGAAAATGGTGGCCTTGTACTTACGTCCATCAGGACTTAAAGAACTGCTGATGCAGCCATCAGTTGCCCAGAGATGGCGCAAAAACAGCGCAATTTGCTCATCAGGAAGTTGAAAAATCGCCTGAGGAATCCGCTTGCTTGCTGAGCGCTGCCCAAAAATTCCTAAGGCTTTTAGCCACTGCCCCACCCCCTCTAGATGCCAGCGATTGCCATTGCCTGAAATGACAAGCTGATGCCAATTTCCCCGCCCTGGATGGCGATTGACCTGACAGCCAAACGATTCAGCGGCAGCTTTTACAATTGCTGAGTTTTCTTCTGAGCCTGTTGTGTAGCGCAAGGGCTGATGGGAAACGTAGCTACCGTCTCCAATCAAATGGGCCAGTAAGACCACCTGGAGATCTGGCCAGGCGATCGCCGCTTGAGTCAGACGAGGCATATGGTTTGCAAGTGCGAGGCGATCGCCCACCCGCAAATCCTGAAGCGATTGCCAGCCATCAAATGTGTAAAGCCTGTGCTTACCAGTTGCTCTAATCGTTCTACCCGTTGCAGTCGTCAGTTTGAAGACGGGCTTAACCCCAACTTCCCAGACTAAATCTGCCTTAGCAGCCACTAGGCGACCCCGGTCACCAAGACTAATCACCTCTGGGGTTTGACCGACCAACTCCCGGATCGGGATGCGGCGACCATCCGCCAGCCACACCAGCGTTTCGCCCGTTACGCATTCCCGCAAATCGCTCATCATCGGGCGCTTGTTGGTGCGCGATTCCACTCCCCGACTCAACTGTGACAGCGCGATCACGGGCACGCTCAATTCCCGCGCCAAACCCTTCAGCGCCCGCGTCACGCGAGAGAGTTCCTGCACGCGGTTTTCGCTGCCGCTGCCCTCCATCAGTTGCAGATAGTCGATTAGCACTAGCCCCAGCGCCCCGCCCTGTTCTGCCTGGAGCCGCCGCACCTTCGAGCGCATCTCGGTGACGGAAATATCGGGCGTGTCGTCGATGAAAATCGGCATCTGGGAGAGGGCACTAATCGCGTAGCCCAGTGGCTCCCATTCATCCTGGCTGACCCGCCCTGCCCGCAGCCGTCCGCTCTCGATCTGCGCTTCGCTCGACAGCAGGCGATAAACCAACTGCTCCTTCGACATTTCTAGGCTAAAAATGGCAACGGGCAGCTTGTGAAAGGCAGCAATGTTGCGGGCAATGTTGAGACAAAAGCTGGTTTTGCCCATGGCCGGCCGTCCCGCAGCGATGATTAGGTCTGACCGCTGAAAGCCCTGGGTCATCGCATCCAGGTCATAGAAGCCGCAGGAAATCCCCGGCAGCACCAGCCCCAGGGAGCGACTTTCGATGTCGGAAAAGGTCGCCGTGAGGATATCGGAGGTGGCTGTGAGGCTCTGGTTGGGGCGGGATTGCGTAATGTTGAAAATTTTTTGTTCAGCCTGGTCTAGCACCTGCTCCAGAGGGGTGCTGGTTTCGTAGCCCAGATAGGCGACCTCGTTGCCAGCCTGAATCATCCGGCGGCGCAGGTATTTGTCCGTTACGAGGTGGGCGTATTGGTCGATGTTGACAGCGCTGACGGTGCGATCCACCAGTTGGGCAATGCGGCTCTGCCCGCCGATTTTGTCGAGCTTGTTGTGGTCGTTGAGGTAGCTGGTGACGCTCATCAGGTCGGTGGGTCGTCCTTCGCTCTGGAGCGCCAGCGCGGCGCGATAGATTTCCTGGTGGGCGGAAATGTAGAAGGCTTCGGGGCGCAGCAACTCCGCGACGCGACCCAGCGCCTCCGGGTCGAGCAGGATGCCGCCTAGAATGGCTTCCTCTGCATCGATGTTTTGCGGGGGGAGGCGATCGCTGTAGGCTTGAAAGTTCAGTTCTTGAACCATAGGGCAGGGCGGCAGGAGCAGGGCAGCAAGCAGAGCGACGAGAACAGGGTTGCAGAAACGAGTTTAGAGTAATCCCTCGAGATCCTACCTGTAGGAGGTGGTGCAGGAGGTGATCGCTATTGTACCCCTATAGATAGAGTCGGCAAGGGGGCGATCGCCAAAAAACGGGCTAGATTTGGGGTTGGATTCGGGACTCGATTTGGGGTTGATTGGGTTGGTTCCCGGCGGCGATCTCCGCCAATCTAGCGAATGCTTCGCCGCAGCGCCCCGGGCAGAGAATTCACAGGAAAAGGATCAAAAAATAAAAAATCAAAAAAATACTCTGCGACTATTCTCGCAGAGTACTCATGTACTGTCCAATGACTTATCCAAATCTTTACGCCTCTGCGTCCGCAGGCACCACCTCAATGTCTACCGTAGCGGTCACTTCGGGATGCAGCTTGATATCCACCTTGTAGGTGCCCAGCTTGCGGACTTCGGGCACCGTAATGCCGCGCCGATCCACTTCTTGACCGATCGCCGCTTGCAGCACCTCTGCCACTTCCCGATCCGTCACCGAGCCGAAAATTGCGTCCTTTTCTCCGACCTGCTTGGCGATCGCCAGGCCAGACAGCTTCTCTAGCTTGGCTTTGATCACATCCGCCTCTTTCTTTAGCTCGATCAGGCGCTGACGCTCCAATTCGCGCCGCCGCTCCACCTGCTTCAAAATGCCAGGGGTCGTATGCACGGCCAATCCTTGCGGCAGCAGGTAATTGCGGGCATAGCCAGGAGCCACCTCGACCAAATCGCCCGCCTTGCCCAGCTTGCTTACATCTTGATTAAGAACCAACTGAATCCGTTTCGCCATGAGCCTTCCCAAATAGTCCAGTCTGCTATTGTACCGAAATGTCAGGAGGAGTGTAAAGGAAGAAAGAAGAGAGAAGAATGGAGAGCGAAGAGGTTCTGTTTTCCTTTTTTCGTTCTTCCTTTTTCGTTCTTCCTTTTTTGTCCCTCCCCTTCTCTCCCTGTCCCTCCGTCCCTCCATCCAAGCGCTCTCTAGGTAGTAGAATCTGAATCGACCCGTTACCGGACGCTGGACTTGTGAATTTTCAGTCTGTTATTTCCACACTGCATCAGTTTTGGAGCGATCGCGGCTGTTTGATTGTGCAACCCTACGACACCGAAAAGGGCGCAGGAACCAAAAGCCCCCACACGTTCTTGAGGGCGATCGGGCCAGAGCCATGGTCGGTTGCCTATGTGGAACCCTGCCGCCGGCCAGGAGACGGACGCTACGGCGAAAACCCCAACCGCGTGCAGCACTATTACCAATATCAAGTGCTGATCAAGCCGTCGCCCAATAACATTCTGGATGTTTATCTCGAATCGCTGCGATCGCTCGGCATTCAGCCCGAAGACCACGACATCCGCTTTGTAGAAGACAACTGGGAAGATGCCGCCGTCGGCGCGTGGGGCGTGGGCTGGGAAGTGTGGCTAGACGGCATGGAGGTCACGCAGTTCACCTACTTTCAGCAGTGCGGCGGCATCGACTGCCATCCCGTGTCGGTCGAGATTACCTACGGGCTGGAGCGGTTGACCATGTACCTCCAAGGGGTTAACTCAATTTTTGATATCCGCTGGAACGACACGCTGACCTACGGCGATGTGCATCTCCAGGGCGAAATCGAAAACTCCACCTACAACTTTGAAGCGTCCAATCCCGATCTCCTGTTCAGCCTGTTTGCTCAGTTTGAGCAAGAGGCCACCCGGCTGATGGAAAAGGAACTGGTGCTGCCTGCCTTTGACTATGTGCTGAAATGCTCCCACACGTTTAACCTGCTGGATGCGCGGGGCGTGATTTCTGTCACCGAACGGCAGCGCTACATCCTCAAAATTCGCGGGCTGGCGCGGCAGGTCGCCCAGCTTTATCTAAAACAGCGGGAGGCGCTGGGCTTTCCCCTCCTGAAGCAAAACCCCTGTCCCGTGTGATGTCCTTTGCCAAAGATTCTGTTTATAACGCTGCTGATGCGCTAGCCCGACAGCGATCGCACGTTTGGCAGCGCAGCGCCTCTGCTTCCTTCGTAAAGCCAAAGCTCCGCAGCAGCAGCCGCCAGCGACACTCGCGGGTATAGAGATAGTCCTGCATTTGGCGGATGGCGGGGTCTGCCTGGAAGGGCTGCGGTGTCGCGCCAGGCAGGATGCGGTAGTGAAACGGATCGTCCCAGACCAACTGACCGTTGCGGTGGAGCAGGGCTAGGGCGATCGCCCCATCGGGAAACTGGCGGGCCACCTCGGCTACGGGCCCTGCTTTGGGCAGCTTGCGGATCAGCGATTGGGCAGTTTGGTGCTGCGATCGCGCTTTTTCGGTAAAAAACTGCTGCCGCTGGCGATCGTCTGGGTTCAGCCAACCGGGGCGATCGCTCACCAGCGTCAGCGCCTCGGCGGGTTGGCCGTCGCGTCCTGCCCGCCCCACCTCCTGCACATACTCGCTGAGCAGCAGGGGCGCGTGATAGTGCAGCACCCAGCGGACGTGGGGATGGTTAATGCCCATGCCGAACGCGCTTGTGCAAACCACAAACGGCATTTCTCCACCCAGCCACGCCTGCTCAATCCGTCGCCGCTGAGCTGGGTCTAGTCCCGCATGGTAGGCCGCCGTGGGAAAGCCTTCCTGGGTTAGCCAGTCCGCCAGTTCCTCGCCTTCCCGGCGCGATCGCACGTAGACCAGCCCAGCCTTGCCCCGCCGCGCCCGGATAAATCGCCAGAGCGATCGCCTGCGACCGCGTGGACTCCACACGGTTTGCACCGACAGCGCCAGGTTTGCCCGGTAGGGATTTTGCAGAAAGACCTGCGGCTGTTGTAGCCCCAACACCTCTCGAATGGTGCGCTGGGCGGAGGGGTCGGCGGTGGCGGTAAACGCGGCGATCGCCAGGGAGGTTCCTGCGGGTTTGTGGGCCAGTAGCGCTGGCCGCACCGCTCCCAGCCGCCGATAGGCCGGCCGAAACGAGTCGCCCCACTGCACCAGACAGTGCGCCTCATCCAAAATCAGCCCGCGAAGCTGCACTTGCGGCTGGCTCAGCAGCTTCCACACGGAGGCACTCAGCAGCGTCTCCGGCGACAGATACAAGAGTCGCAGCCGCCCGCGTTCCAACTGCCACAGTGTTTGCTGGCGCTGGCGGGGCGGCAGTTCGCTATGCAGCAGGGCTGCGGGCAGCCGCTTGTCTCGCAATTCCTGCACCTGGTTTTCCATCAGCGCCACCAGCGGCGACACCACCAGCGTCAACCCCGCTTGCAGCAGGGCCGGAAGCTGGAAGCAAATCGACTTGCCACCCCCCGTCGGCATCACCACCAGCGCATCCTGCCCCAACAAGAGCGATCGCACGATGTCGTCCTGCGGGGAACGAAAGTCCTTATAGCCCCAAACTTGCTGAAACGTTGCCCGGACACGCGCCCACTCTGGCGCAGAAACAGGGTCGGTCAGATGCATCGCCGATGGGAAAGCAAAAGAACTGCCTTCAGGATTCCCAGATTGAGTCAGAATGTCGCGATGGGAGCCTCGCCTGAAGCCTCTGAGCCACATCCCCCCGCCCTCTTGGAGAGTCAGCCCATTTGCTTGCAACTGGCAGGGCGACGATAATAAGAGCGGCTCAACGGCTCACATCAACGGCTCACATCGACGGCTCACATCGACGGCTCACATCGACGACTCACAGAAGGTTGGATACCCCAGCCCTTTCCCAATATGCAAACTGCCCCCACCCCCACAGCCGACCAGATTAATCAAGCCAGAGAGGCGATCGCCGCCTACGTCCGCAAAATAGAGTCCAGTCCCGATCGCCGCGAGGGAGCCTATCCCTATTGCCTGTTTCACGAGGCAGAACAGCCGATTCGCGGCACGGTGATGATGTTTCATGGGTTCAGCGCCAAGCCGCACCAGATGTGGCGACTGGCAGACTACCTGTTTCGTAATGGTTTAAATGTCTACCAATGCACCCTTGCCGGCCACGCCTTCATCAACCCCGACAAAAACTGGTGTCAGGTGGATCTCAAACCCGAAATTGCTATTCCCCTCAAAGAAAAAGTAGCCGCCGACCCCGTGCTGCAAGCATCGCTGGCCAACTTGACGAATCCCGAAGCGGCTGGCGACCTGCCCCGGCCCAGCTATTTGCAGCGGATGGCGCTGATTGCTCGATTGCTGCGGATAGAGCCGCGCCTGCTGGACATTCTGAAAGCAATCGATCGCCCGAATGATCCTGACTTTGACCGCTATTTTATCTCATCGCATCTGCACTATCTTACCGATGCCCGCGATCGCCTGCGGGAACTGGACTCTCTGCCGGGGCCCATCTTCACCGTGGGCCTGTCCGTAGGGGGTGCAGTGGCGCTGGCGCTGGCCGCCGACCAACCCGACCGAATTACGCGAGTGGTTGCCTATGCGCCCCTGCTAGAAATCTACGGCGAAGAGCGGCGCAAGTATGTGGAACTGGCGGGGCCGCTGGATATTCGCGAACTGGGCTGGGACCCTGCGCTACGGTTTCCGGTGGGGACGCTGACGGCAAATGCCCGCTTTGGCAAAGCCTACGTGCAGCAAAATGTTCGCAGCATTTCCCGCACGCCTGTCTTCATGGTGCTAACGGAAAACGAAGACGCAGCCGACATTGATACGAACCGCAAGTTTTATCAAAACCTGGGGGGCGATCGCCAGGGGCATCGCTTTTATCAATATCCGCAGGAAGACCTCGTGCCTCACCCCATGATAGACCCCACCGAAGTTAGCCAGGGCATGAGCAACCGCTTTTGGCAGAGCCTTTATCAAGAAACCTTCCGGTTTTTAACCACGGGCGAAATTGATCCCAGCAACCTCCGAAGCATTGATCAAGACGCTACCTTACCCGCCGTGCCGCCGGTCTAAATCTCAGCCAGGACAAGCATGGTTGGCACTCGGAATCTGCTCTGACGGTTTTGGTATAACTGAGATCTTGCACCATTCTCAGTAAGGGTTGCTAAAGGAAGCAAAATCTG